>CAITLX010000380.1 GCA_903893335.1 uncultured delta proteobacterium
CACCTCTTCTACGAGGCGCGCCTGCGCTACGCGCGGCGCGAGCTGCCTCGCGCGCCGCTCGACCGGGGCTTCTTCGTGCGGCGCACGCTGCGCGCGACCGCTCCCGACGGCCTGCCCGCGCTGCTCGCGGCGACGGGCGCGTTCGACTCGGTCGCCGAGGCGCGCGCGGGCGATCTGGTCGTCGGCGAGATCACCGTGGTCACCCCCTCGCCGCGCGCCCAGGTCGTCATCGACGACCCGTTGCCTGCCGGGCTCGAGCCCGAGGACCTGCGCCTCGCCACGACGGCACGGCGCGCTGCTCCCGAGGGCGCCGAGAGCGACCAGGCCGACCCCTCCGACGACGACGTGGCCGCCGGCCGCGCGGTGGTGCCGACCTGGTTCCGGCGCGAGCTTCGCGACGACCGCGTGCTCTTCTTCGTCGAAGCGATGCCGGCAGGCATCCACCGCTACCGCTGGGTGGCGCGCGCCACCTCGATCGGCACGTTCGTCGCGCCGCCGACGCGAGCCGAGGCGATGTACGCGCCCGAGGTCTTCGGGCGCACCGCGGCGACGACCCTGCGCGTGCGAGCGGTCGACCCGTGACACGACGAGCACGCTGGTGGCTCGGAGCGGCGCTCGCCGCCGCGACGCCCGTCGTCGGCCTGCTGGTCGCCGCGCTGTGCAAGCCGCTGCCCGCCGCGCTCGCGCCTGGCCTGCGCCCGTCGGGCGCGATCGCGCTGCTCGATCGCCACGGCGTGCGCGTCAGCAGCGTGCGCGCCGACGACGGCACCCGCGCTCGCTACGTGCCCCTCGCCGAGCTCTCCTCGGCGACGCGCTCCGCGCTGCTCGCCGCCGAGGACGCCCGCTTCGCCTCGCACCCGGGCGTCGATCCGCTCGCCGTCGCGCGCGCGCTCGGCCAGGCGATCGCGCAGCGTCGCATCGTGTCGGGCGCGTCGACGCTGACCCAGCAGCTCGCGCGCACGGTCGCGCCGCACCCGCGCACGCTGCTCGGCAAGCTCGACGAGATGGCGCTCGCGCTGCGCATCGAGGCCTCGCTCTCGAAGGACGCCATCCTCGAGGCGTACGTGAACCTCGTCACGTTCGGCCCGGGCGTGCGCGGCATCGACGCGGCGAGCCGGGCCTACTTCGACAAGCCCGCGAGCGAGCTGTCGCTGGCCGAGTCGGCGGCGCTCGCGGCGCTGCCGCGCGGGCCCTCCTGGTACGACCCGCGCCGGCACGCCGATCGCCTCGCGCGCCGGCGCGATCGCGTGCTCGACCGCATGGAAGCGCGCGGGCTCGCGTCGCACGAGGACGCCGCGCGCGCGCGCCTCGAGCCGATCCGGGTCTCGGCCGCGGCTCCCCCCGGCGACGCGCCCCACTTCACCCGCGCGCTGCTCGCCGGGCAGCTCGACGCCGCCGCGGGCGTCGCGCGCGCGCACCCGGCCGAGATCGAGACGACGCTCGATCGCGAGCTGCAGCGGCGCGCCGAGCGCCTCGCGCGCGACGCGGTCGCCGACCTCGACGGCCTGCACGCGAGCGCCGCGGCGGCCGTCGTGCTGGAGAACGCCACCGGCGAGGTGCTC
>CAITLX010000381.1 GCA_903893335.1 uncultured delta proteobacterium
GGCGGCGTCGAGACGCGCTCGCCGTCGATCGCGACCTGTGACACGGCGACCGAGCGCCCGGCTGCGTCGTGCACGCGCAGCACGACCGTCGGCACGCGCGCGTCGAGGTCGAGCGCCCACGTCGAGCACTCGCCCCGCAGGGGGGCCGGGCACGCGACGCGCGCGCACGACCAGGCCGCCGCGCGGGCTGCCGTCAGGTGGCCGACCATCTGTTCGCGCTGCATGCGGGTGTGCGCCTCGATGCACGCGCGCTTGTCGAGCAGAGCGGGCGCGTCGTCGGCGTGCGCAGGGGGCGCGAGAGCGCTCGCGAGCCCGAGCGCGAGCCACCCGATGCGCCTCACAGGCACTCCTCGCGGTAGGTGCGCACGCCGCGCGCGTCGAGGACGTACGGAGGGTCGCAGGCGGGCCGCGGAGCGGACGAGGAGGCGGGACGGGCGGCACGTGCGCGCGGAGCGGTCGGTCCCGGTGCGACGGTGCGCGCCGCGACCGCGGAGGATGTGTTGGCTGCCGATGGGGCGGGCTGAGCGCTCGGCACGGCGGGCGTCTCGGCGGCATGGCTGTCCGGCGCGGTGGTGGCTGGCGCAGCGACCGACGGGGCGAGGCGCGGCAGCGGCGCGGCCTCGACGGCAGCGGGGGGCGTGGCGCGGCCGAGCGCGAAGCCGCCAGCGAGCGCCGCGAGGGTGACGAGCGCCAGCGCGAGCCTGCGTCGGCCGGTCCGCGGCGCGGCGGGCGCCTCGGCGGTCGTGCGCGAGAGCGTGGTGCCGTCCGCCGCGGGGGCGGGCGTGGGCGCTTGCTCGGCCGCTGCGACGATCGCGCGCCGCTCCGCGAGCACGGCGGGCGCGGCGCCGGCGATCCAGGTCGCGACCTCCGCGGCCGCAGCGGGCGCCTGCGCCTCGACGATCGCACGCGTCATCTCGCCGGCAGACGCGAAGCGCGCGCTCGGGGCGACGGCGAGCGCGCGGTCGAGCACGTCGGCGAGCGCGCCGGCCTCGGGCAGGCGCGGCGAGGGGGAGTGCGCCCACTGCATCCACGACGCGCTCGAGGTGCGCGGGCGCAGCGGGCGCCCCGCGAGCAGCTCCCACAGCAGCATCGCCGCGGCGTGCAGGTCGGTGCGCAGGTCGACGTCGTCGTCGGCGAGCTGCTCGGGCGACATGTACGCGAGCTTGCCCTTGCGCTGTCCGTCGCGCGTCGACTGCGAGCGGCCGAGCGCGAAGGCCACGCCGAAGTCGAGCAGCCGCGCGAGCCCGTCGGAGCCCACGATGACGTTCTGGGGCGACACGTCGCGGTGCACGAGCGCGAGGCGCTCGCCATTCTCGGTGCGCGCCTCGTGCGCCGCGCCGAGGCCGGCGAGCACGTCGCGCACGATCGCGACCGCCACCGCGGGCGAGGGGCGCGCGTCCATCACGGCCGACAGCGGCACGCCGTCGATGTAGTCCATGACCAGCAGCAGCTCGGCCCCGTCGCGCACGACGTCGGTGACGGGCACGACGTGCACCGAGCGGATGCGCGCCGACAGGCGCGCCTCGTCGAGCAGCGTCGCGACGAACGCCGGGTCGTGCGCGAGGTCGGCGTGCAGCCGCTTGGCCGCCACGACACGGCGAAAGCCCCCCGGACCGTGCAGACGCGCCGCGTGCACCGTCGCCATGCCGCCGGCGGCGAACGGTTCGCTGATCTCGTAGCGGCCGACGGTGCGCGCGAGCGCCATCAGCCACCCACGCTACACGGGGGGCGACCGTGGCGTCACTTCTGCCGGTCGCGCCGCGGCCGCGCCAACCCGTGCACGCCGAGCCGGTGCACGAGCGCGCGGCGGGTGATCTTGAGCAACCGCGCCGCGGCCGTCTGGTTGCCGGAGGTCTGCCGCAGGGCGCCCTCGATGCGCCGTCGCTCCTCGGCGGCGATCGCTCCGTCGAGCGTGCCGTCGTCGGCGACGGGCACGGCGCGCTCGTCGGCCAGGAAGTGCTCCGGCTCGATCGTGTCGGAGGGGGCGAGCAGCACCGCGCACTCGATCGCGTTGCGGAGCTGGCGCACGTTGCCCGGCCAGGGCTGGGCGTGCAGCCACGCGAGCGCACGGGGCGACAGCGTCATCGCCGGTCGGCCCACGGCCGCCGCCGAGTCGGCGACGAAGTGCAGCGCGAGGGGCGCGATCTCGGCGGCGCGCTCGCGCAAGGGGGGCACGCGCAGCTCGACGCCCGCGAGCCGGTGGTAGAGGTCGGCCCGGAAGCGCCCGTCGCGCACCATGCCGAGCAGATCGTGGTTGGTGGCGGCGACGAAGCGCACGTCGACGAGCGCGGGGCGCACGCCGCCGACGCGCGTGACCTCGCGGCTCTCGAGCACGCGCAGGAGCTTCGCCTGAATGATGGGGGGCAGGTCGCCGACCTCGTCGAGCATCAGCGTCCCGCCGTCGGCGGCGTGGAGCAGTCCGTCCTTGGTGCGGATGGCCCCGGTGAAGGCGCCCCGCTCGTGGCCGAACAGCTCGCTCTCGAGCAGCTGCTCGGGCAGCGCGGCGCAGTTGAGCCGCACGAAGGGGCCCGCTGCGCGCGGCGAGTCGCGGTGGATGCGCTCGGCGAGCAC
>CAITLX010000382.1 GCA_903893335.1 uncultured delta proteobacterium
ATGCTCGCCGACGGAACGTTCCTCCCGCTGTCGGACAAGCTGCCGCACAGCTTCCTGCACCGCTCCAGCCCGACCGACGTCGCGCGCACCGAGCACCTCACCTTCATCTGCTCGGAGAAGAAGGAAGACGCCGGCCCGACCAACAACTGGATGAGCGCCGACGACGCGCGCGCCAAGGTTTGGCCGCTTTTCGAGGGCGCGATGAAGGGGCGCACGCTCTACGTCGTGCCCTACCTCATGGGCCCCGAGGGCTCGAAGGCGAGCCGCGTCGGCGTCGAGCTGACCG
The DNA here is from genome assembly GCA_903893335.1 of uncultured delta proteobacterium. GTDB lineage: Bacteria > Myxococcota_A > Polyangia > Polyangiales > Polyangiaceae > CAITLX01. The sequence continues at coordinate 287 of CAITLX010000382.1, forward strand.
ACAGCGCGTACGTCGTGGCCAACATGCGGATCATGACCCGCATGGGCAAGGTCGCGCTCGACCACCTCGGCGACTCGAGCGACTTCGTCAAGGGCATCCACTCGCTCGGCGATCTCAGCCCCGAGCGGCGCTTCATCTGCCACTTCCCCGAGACGCGCACGATCTGGAGCATCGGCTCGGGCTACGGCGGCAACGCGCTGCTCGGCAAGAAGTGCCACGCGCTGCGCCTCGCCAGCGTGCAGGCCCGCGACGAGGGCTGGCTGGCCGAGCACATGCTGATCGTGGGCCTCACCGACCCGTCCGGTCGAAAGACCTATGTGGCGGCGGCGTTCCCCAGCGCGTGCGGCAAGACCAACCTCGCCATGCTCGTGCCGACGCTCCCGGGCTGGAAGGTCGAGACGCTCGGCGACGACATCTGCTGGATGCACGTCGGCGACGACGGGCAGCTCTGGGCCATCAACCCCGAGGCGGGCATGTTCGGCGTCGCGCCGGGCACCAGCATGAAGACGAACCCCAACGCGATGCGCTCGCTCGGGCACGACGCGATCTTCACCAACGTCGCGCTGCGCGCCGACGGGACGCCCTGGTGGGAGGGCATGGGCGAGGAGCCCGGCGACGGCGTCACCGACTGGCGCGGCAACGCCTGGGACAAGGCCTCGGGCGAGAAGGGCGCGCACCCCAACTCGCGCTTCACCGTGTCGGCCAAGCAGTGCCCCAGCGTGACCTCCACCATCGACGACCCGCGCGGCGTGCCGATCTCGGCCATCGTGTTCGGCGGGCGGCGCGCCAAGACGACGCCGCTCGTGTTCGAGTCGACCAGCTGGCAGCACGGCGTCTACCTCGGCGCGACGATGGTCTCCGAGACGACCGCCGCGGCCACCGGCGCGGTCGGCGTTCCGCGCAACGACCCGATGGCGATGCTCCCCTTCTGTGGCTACAACATGGCCGATTACTTCGGCCACTGGCTGAAGGTCGGCGAGCGCCTGACGAACCCGCCGAAGATCTTCTACGTCAACTGGTTCCGCACCGACGACGACGGCAAGTTCCTCTGGCCGGGCTACGGCGACAACATCCGCGTGCTCTCGTGGATGGTCGATCGCGTGCGCGGCGAGGGCGCGGCGGTGCCGACCGTCATCGGCAACGTGCCCGCGGCGCACGCGCTCGACGCGAGCGGCCTCGGCATCGACGAGGCCCAGCTCGCGGCGCTGCTCGCGGTCGACCCGTCCGCGTGGAGCGGGGAGGCCGAGGCCCACCGCGCGTTCCTCGAGAAGTTCGGCGACCGCACGCCCCGCGCGCTCTGGAGCGAACACGAGGCCCTCGTCGGCCGCGTCCGCAAGACCACCGATCAGAGCTGAAGCGGCGCGCTTCGTTCGGCTCTGATCGATCGGCGACGCTGGTCGATCAGAGCTGAAGCGTCAGCGACGCTGGTCGATCAGAGCTGAAGCGTCAGCGACACGACCGCGGTGAGCGAGCTCGCGAGCTCGGGCATCGCGGCCGCGCGCACGAGCTTGCC
>CAITLX010000383.1 GCA_903893335.1 uncultured delta proteobacterium
CCGCCCGCCTCAGCGCCGGTCGTGGCGGTAACGCGCGACGGCGTAGAGCGCGAGCCCGGTCGTGTGATCGGGCCCCTGGGTGGACACGATCGCGCCGTCGCCGAAGCGAATCTCCGTCGGAGCCGCGTCCGTCCAGCAGCCGTCCTTGCCCTGCGCGGCGACGACACGCTCGATCCACTCGGGCGCCACATCCGCAGACCTCCCCGCGAGCGTGACGACGAAGAGCTGCTCGACGAAGAGGTCGCTGAAGGCTTTCGACGCGCGCAGCTCGCCGAGCACGGCATCGACCAGCGCGTCCTGCCGAGCGGGCCAGGCGCCGGGCACCGCACACCCCACACGCGTCGCCCACTCGATGGCGAGAAACTGGTGCGCGAGCAGGTACCCCTCATGCCGATCGTCGACGAACGCCCGCAGGCGCTCCGACGGCGCGTCGCCGTCGCGACACGCGAGCGCGTCGAGGAGCGTCAAGAAGAGCTTCCCCTCGGCCGCGAGCGGGCGCGCCTCGACGTCGGCCGGCAATCGGTACGGTGCCGCGTCCGGATCGAGCAGCACGCCGAGCGGGCTCGTGGCGTCGATGGCGCGCTTGCGCCCATCGACCATGGGACCGAGCTGCGGGTGCTCGAGAAGCCCCTGCGCGAGGTCGAGCGCCCACAGCGCGTCGGATTGCACGCCCAGCTCGCCCACGCAGCGTGGAACACGATCGACCGCCGACTCGATCTTGCGCGCCAGCGCCGCCGGCATCGAAGACGGGCCCGCCGCGCGAGGCGTGCGCCGCGGCTCGCGCAGCGCGTGTCGCCCCCCCGAGGTCACCGAGGGAACCGGCGGGGCCGACGGCGCGTCGGCCGCATGGGACGGAGGCGGCGAGGTGACGGCCTCGCGCGCCGAGGGGCGCTGCGCCGCAGTGCGGCCCAACCAACCATACACGCCAGCGCCGATGGCAACGGCTGCGGCCGCGGCCACGACCCCAAGCCTCCGGCGCCTGCTTGCGATCCGTTCTGCTGCCACGCGCGCTCGAAGGTAGCGACTCTCGGGGACTGCGCCAAGGCGACGCGCGCGGTGCGCGCCGCCTCGGTCGGAGAATCACAGCCAGTCGAGGTTGTTCGTGCTGATGTGGGTGGCGTACTTCGTGAATTCCTTGACCACGAAGTTGTTGTAGTTGAACGCCGCCGCGCGCGTCTCGTGCACCGTCATCGTCTGCCAGCTCACGACGTCGTCCTCGGTCGTCGTCGCGGGGTTGACGAGGCCAGCGTAGTTGCCGCCCGCGCCCGCCGCGGGCCACGAGGCCGGGAGCGTCGGAAGCGCGACCGCGACGTTGCTCCCCGGCGCGTAGACCTTCCAGAGCGTGTAGCTGTCCTTGTGGGTCTGCGCCGCGCTGCACGGAGCCGCGGTCGTGTACGCCGTGCTCACGTCCTGCGTGAAGGTGTGGATGACGAAATCGGCGGTGGCGCTCGGCGCCGCGGGCGTGGCCCCGAGGCCGGCGGTCCGGGTCGTCTGCGTCATCGGCCGAATGGGCATGAAGTCGGTCGCCGTCATCGTCCCGCCGCCGGTCGCGCTGTACGGCGCCGTACGCTTGATGACCGCGGTGACGCCGTTGGCCGTGCCCGGCACGATGCCCGTCCGAGCCTTGTCGAGGTAGAGCGCAGCGATCGCGCCGAGGTAATCGGTAGACGCGAACGGGCCAGTCTTCGGCACGCGCGGCGCGCTCGCCACGGTAGCCGTCGTGGCGGCGCCAGTGAGCGTGGCCGCCTTGAAGCCGGTCAGTCCGAGGCGCCCCTCACCGGGCAGCAGCGCGCCCGCCGAGCCAGCGCTGTCGTAGTCGACCGCCGTGGCGCAGAAGACGTCGGCGACCGCGGGGAGGTTGCCGAGGCTGCACGTCACGTCCTTGAGGTCCGTCTGGGCCATGTCGATGTTCTGCGTCGTCGGGCCCGCAGCAGCGACCGTGTACGGATTGACCGCGCCGCTCTTGTTCAGCGTGATCGAAGGAAGCCCCGCCGCGATGCCACCGGTGCCCGTGAGGGCGTTGAGCGGCGCAGACCCAAACAGGCCCGTCAACATGTGCCCGCCGTACGACATCGTCGGCGACACGTAGTTGTGCAGCGGCAGGTTCTGGACGCAGAAGAGCAGGCTCGCAGCGCACTGCGACGGGATGAAGACGTTCGACGGGATGTTCATGTTCCCCGCCACGCCGCCCGCCGCGTAACACTGGTTGTCACCGAGCAGCGAGGCGAGGCTCAGGTTCGCGAGCGCCTTGAGGTTGGTGTCGGGCAGCATGATGCCGAACTCGATCGGATCGCCCGAGGGCGCCGTCACCGTGGTGAACGACCCCTGCGTCGTGCCCTTCTGGACGACCGGCTTGATGAGGTCGAGCGGGATGACGACGTCGGCGGCGTTGAGGTCGGCGAACGTGAAGTAGAAGTAGTTGTTCGCCACCGCGGTGATCATCTGGTTGCCGGTGAGCGCCGTGCCGTAGTCGAGGAACTCGGCGTAGCCCGTCGCGCTCGTCGTGCCCGTGTTGGCCGCTGCGGCAGCGGCGCCGTAGGTCGTCGCGTAGGCGGCGAGGTTCTGAGCGCCGCCGACCATGACGTTCGCGCCCGAGATGGCGTTGCCGATGGCGTCCACCACGCGCACGCGGAGGTTGCCCTGCGCCGAGCAGCCGCCGGCGCCGCCGGCGAGGTCGGTGAAGGGCGTGGCCAGCGTCACGACCGGTTTCGTCGTGAGCGTCACGCCGTTGGCGACGACGGTGACGGTCGTCGACGCCGGGCCGACGGCGGCCGGGGCCTGGAGGATCGCCCAGTACTTGTTGCCGGTAGCGCTGACCGCGGAGACCGTGCCCGCCGTGGCGGTGATGGTGACCGTGGCGCCGTTGACGGCTCCGCCGTTGGTGTCGAGCAGCGTGACGACGACGGGCGTCTTGGCCGTCGTCGCAGCGGTCAGGCAGGTGCCCGCCGTCACCGCGCTCGCAGCGCTCACGGTGAGGACGCAGTCGGCGTCGGTCGCGCTCGTGCACGTCGAGGGGCAGCAACCGTCGCTCGCGAGCGAGCAGGCCGTGATCGCCGCGTGGCCGCACGCTGCCGTGCAGAGCGCCGCGCTGCCGCTGTACGTGTCGGTCGTGCACGCGAGCCCGTCGCTGCAAGCCGCGACGTTCGCGGGGCAGCTCGACGGCGGGTCGCACGTCTCGCCCGACTCGAGCACGCTGTTGCCGCACGCGGCTGCGCAGTCGCTGTCGGTGGACTGGTTGCACGCCGTCGGGCAGCACCCGTCGCCCGCGGTACACGCGGTGATGGGCGGATGCGCGCAAGCCTGCTGGCAACCGGAGCCCGACACGCTGTCGGCGGTGCAAGCGACGGTGTCGTTGCACGACGCGACCGTCGGGCAGCTGCCCGCGCCCGCCGCGATGGTCGTGTCGCACAGCTCCCCTGCCTCGAGGACGCCGTTGCCGCAGACGGCCGAACAGTCGGCGTCCGTCGTCTGGTTGCAGCCCGACGGGCAGCAGCCGTCGCCCGTCAGCGAGCAGGCGCTGATCGCCGTGCTGGTGCACTTCGCGGTGCAGGCCGCCGCGGTGCCCGTGAGCACGTCGGCGGTGCACGCGTTGTTGTCGTTGCAGGCCGCAGGACACGCGCCCGCCGAGCCAGCCGCGATCGTCTTGTCGCAGTTCTCGCCCGCCTCGACCACCCCGTTGCCGCACACGGCAGCGCAGTTGGCGTCGTTCGTCTGGTTGCAGCCAGCCGGGCAGCAGCCGTCGCTCGTCGTCGAGCAGGCGGTGATGGCCGTGCTGGTGCAGGTCGCGCTGCAGTTGGCCGCCGAGCCGCTGAGCGTGTCGGTCGTGCAGACGTTGCTGTCGTTGCACGTCGTCGGGCAGGCGCCGGGCTGACCGGCCGTGATGGCCTTGTCGCACTGCTCGGTGCCGTTGACGATGCCGTCGCCGCAGCTCGCCGAGCAGTCCTTGTCGGTGCCGTTGGTGCAGCCCGTGGGGCAGCAGCCGTCGAGCGTGTTGCCCGAGCACGCGGTCACGTTGGTATACGAACACTGGGCCTGGCAGGTGGCGCCCGACACGCCGTCGATCGTGCAGGCGTTGGTGTCGGCGCAGCTCGCCACCGTCGGGCAGCTGCCCGCGCCGGACGCGATGCCCGTGTCGCACTTCTCGCCGGCCTCGACGACCGCGTTGCCGCACGATGCGCTGCAGTCGCCGTCGTTGGTCGCGTTGCAGCCGGTCGGGCAGCACCCGTCGCTCGCCAGAACGCAGGCGGTGATCGGCACGTTGGCGCACGCCTGCTGGCAGGCGCTGTTGATGACCGAGTCTGCGGTGCAGGCGCTCGTGTCGGCGCAGCTCGCCACCGTCGGGCACGAGTCCGCGCCCGTGGCGATGCCGGTGTCACAGGTCTCGCCCGGCTCCTTGACGCCGTTGCCGCACGAGGCCGAGCAATCCGAGTCGTTGGTGCCGTTGCAGCCCGGCGCGCAGCAGCCGTCGCCGCCCACGCAGGTGGTGATGGGAGTGTTCGAGCACTGCTGCAGGCAGTCGCTGCCGCTCAGCGTGTCGGTCGTGCAGGCGTTGCTGTCCGCGCACGACGCGACCGTCGGGCAGCTGCCCGCGCCCGTCGCGATGCCAGTGTCACACAGCTCGCCCGACTCCTTGAGGGCGTTGCCGCACACCGACGAGCAGTCGGCGTCGGTCACGCTCGTGCAACCCGCCGCGCAGCAGCCGTCGCCCGGCGTGCAGGACGTGATGTCGGTGTGCGAGCAGACCGCGCTGCACTGCGCCGCCGCGCCGGTGTACGTGTCCACGGTGCAGGCGTTGCTGTCCTCGCACGCAGCGAGCGTCGCGCACGGCACCGACGGCGCGGCGCCGTCCGGGTTGCCGTCGTCGCAGGTCTCGGTGCCCTCGATGACGCCGTTGCCGCAGGTCGGCGAGCAG
>CAITLX010000384.1 GCA_903893335.1 uncultured delta proteobacterium
CAGCTGCGCGACGCGGACGCCCTCGCGCTGCGCGTGCGCTCGGTCGCGCCTGGCAGCGAGGCCGAGCGCGCCGGGCTCGTCGCGGGCGATCGCCTCGCCTCCATCGACGGTCGCGCGCCGACCTCGCTGGAGGAGGCGCGCACGAGCCTCGCGGGGCCGCTCGACGCCGACGTCCTCGTCGAGGTCGTGCGCGGCGACGGGTCGCACGTGCTGCGCGTGGCGCGCGAGCGCGTGCGGCGCTGACCGTCGCGGGCCCGCCGCTCGCAGGTCAGCCCAGCGCGCTGCGCCGCGGCACGAAGTAGCGCGTGCCGTCGAGCTCGTTGAGCCCGACGTAGAGGTCCACCCCGAACGCCTCGCGCAGCGTGCGGTACGTCATCACCTGCTCGACCGTGCCGAGCGCCGTGAGCCGCCCGCCCTCGAGCAGCGCGACGCGGTCGGCGTAGGCCGCGGCGATGTTGAGGTCGTGCACGACGGCGAGGCAGCCCACGCCGCGCTCGCGCACCTCGCGGCGCGCCAGGTCGTAGAGCGCGGTGGTGTGGCGCGCGTCGAGGCTCGCCGACGCCTCGTCGAGCAGCAGCACACGCGCCTGCTGCGCGAGCGCGCGCGCGATGGCGACCAGCTTCTGCTCGCCCCCCGACAGCTCGTCGACGCGACGGTCGGCGAGGTGCGCCACGTCCGCGCGCTCGAGCGCCGCGCGCACCTCGTCGGCGTCGTGCGCGCTCGGCACCTGCAGCGGGCCCTGGTGCGGCGCGCGCCCCATCATGACGACCTCGCGCACCCGCCAGCCGTGCGCGGGCTCGCTCGACTGCGGCACCACGGCGAGCCTGCGCGCGACCTCGACGCGCGCGAGCGACCCGACGTCGTCACCGAGCAGCCGCACCTCGCCCGCGCTCGGCCGCAGCGTGCCGGCCAGCGCGCGCACGAGCGTCGATTTTCCGGCGCCGTTCGGCCCGATCACCACGAGCATCTCGCCGACGCCCAGCGCGAGATCGACGTCGGCGAGCACGACCTTGCCGCCGTAGCCCGCGCACAGGCCGCGCGCGGCGAGGCAGGGGGAGGGTGCGGGGTCGGTGCTCGCCACGAGGGGGAGCACTCTAGAGGGCTTCGGGGCGCGCGGCACTCCCGCTGCGGGCCGACCGGTGCCACACTGCGCGCCTCGATGCTCCCCCCCAAGAGGCGCGCCACCCACGTCGTCGGGCGCTACCGCATCTTCGACGTGCTGCGCCACGATCTCGACGGCGCGCCCGGCGGGCTCGCGGACGCCTACGCCCTCGAGGTGCGCGACTGGGTCGCGGTCGTGCCCGTGACCCCGCAGGGCGAGCTGGTGCTCGTGCGCCAGTACCGCCACGGCATCGACGGCTTCACCGTCGAGGTCCCCGGCGGCATGCTCGACGAGGGGGAGTCGCCCGCCGAGGCCGCCGCCCGCGAGCTTCGCGAGGAGACGGGCTTCGTCTCGCCGCGCCCGCTCGAGCTGCTCGGCAGCGCGCACCCCAACCCGCCGCTGCAAGGCAACCGCTACTCGATGTTCCTCGCGCTCGACGTCGAGCGGCTGGGGGCGCCGGCGTTCGACGTCGGCGAGGAGTGCGAGGTGCTGCTGCGGCCGCTCGACGAGGTGCGCCGCACGCTCGGCGAGGGGGAGATGACCCACGCGCTCGTCAACTACGCCATCGTGCGCGCCTTCGACGCGCTCGCCGCGCGACGCTAGCATCGGCTTTGCCATGACCGCGCGCGAAGCCCCGTGAAGAAGAAGGCCGCCGCGCCCCCCGCGAAGCCGGTCGTCGCCTCGGCGTCGCACCGTCCGTTCGCCAAGCTCGCGAAGCTCGCCGCGCGCGCGTCCGCCGCGACCCCCGCCGCGGGCGCTCGTGGCAAGGCGGTCGCGCCGCCCCCGCCGCCTCCTGCGCCCCCGCCCGAGGATGATGACGCGTGGGTGCGCGCGCGCCTCTGGGGCGTGCGCCCTCTCGCGGCGCGCCCCGAGCGGTCTTGCGACGCTGGCAGGGGCCCCGTATCCACCGCCGCCGCCGCCGGC
>CAITLX010000385.1 GCA_903893335.1 uncultured delta proteobacterium
CCGCGCCGGGGCCCCCCGAGAAGAGATCGTCCCCCGCGCCGACCGCCGTCGCGCAACCCGACGCGAGCAAAACGGCCGACCACGACGCGCGCCGCAGGAGCTTCACCATGGCCGGAAACAACGACGGCGCGACGGAGACGTCAACGATGGAGCGCGGGCGCACGCTCAGCCATTCGCCGCCGGTACCGGCCCGACCAGGTCGAGGCGCACCTTCGCGAGACGCGGCGGGCTGCGCAGCGCTCGCAGGCGGTCACGCGTGGCCGTCGACCCGCACAGGGCATCGACGACGAGCGCTCCGAGCGTCGCGAGGGTGCCGCGGGCAGCGTGATGCTTGCCCGTCTCCCAGTGCGACACGGCCTCCGCCGAGACATCGAGCAGCTCGGCGAGGTCGACCGCGCGCAGCCCCGCGACCTTGCGCAGGAAGCGGATCTCCTCGCCGGACGAGAAGCCGTTGTCGACGAGCCACCGCGCCGCGGCCAGCTCGAGCACCTCACCCGCCTCGCCGCTCGTGAACGTCTCCCCGCAGGCGCTGCAGCGTCGAGCCTCGACGTCGCCCGCGAACGTGCGCCGCCCGACCCGGACCTCCGCGGCCTGCACCACCCGCACCAGCTTCTTCGCCCCGCACGCCGCGCACTGCTTCATCCTCGTCACCCTCCCTCCCTAGAACACCGTGACCACGACGACGCCGCCCTCGATGGCGCACACGAGCGAGAGGTCATCGCCATCGGCGTCTGGCCCCTCGACGCGCCAGCGCGCCCCCGCCTCCACACACGACCGCGCGTGCACGAGCGCGTGCCGCACATCGACGTGGCGGACGTTCCGCTCGAGCATCCGTTGCCTCGCATGGGTCGACAGGAAGTACCGCCCTGCGGCGCCATGGCCTCGCACCGCCTGCAGGGCCTCGGCCGGGGTCACACCCGCAGATTGGCGCGCACTTGATGAAACGTCAAGTTCGGCAGCGCGCGGACCTCGGCGCCCCGCCTCCGCGCCCCTCAGTGCGGCTGCGCGTAGGGCGCGCAGGTCGAGACGCCTGCACCCACGATCTCGAACGACACGCTCTTGCGCTTGGTCGTCTGCCCGCTGGCGGGCTGGTACTGGAAGACGTCGGTGGACGAGCCGGGGCCGACGAAGAGCCAGAAGTCGCCGCCCCACGCCGCGAACGCGAAGTTCGACGACGACGGCGCGTAGTTGATGGCCGTCTGCGGCGCCTGCGACGCGATGTGCGAGGTCGCCTTCTCGATCTCGGCGACGACGTAGGGCGCCCCCTCGAACGCGCCGAACAGCTTGGCGTCGCCCGTGCCCGTCAGCTCGGCGCGCGCGTGCAGCGCGTCGTACGCGGCGAGCGGCGTCAGGTGCATCGTCGCGAGGTCGATCATCCCGAGCCGCTCGGCGCCGCCGACCGAGTTGCTGACGTAGAGCGTCTCGTCGGCCGAGCCGGGCGCGTTGGCCGAGAAGCCCATGCCGAAGGTGAAGAACCCGCTCTGCCCCGGCGCGAACGCGGTGGGCGTGCACTTCGCGTTCGAGGTGTCGATCTTCACGAGCGTGCCGTCGGTGAACACCGACCAGGCGGTGCCGACGCGGTCCACGCTCATCGAGTACGGGGTGGCGAGCGGACCGGCGCAGTCGAGCGTGCCCACCTTCGTGAAGGCGACCGTCGGCGGGTCGAACTTGTAGAGCTCCGAGGCCGCGGTGATGACGTAGACGAACTGCGTCGCCGCCGCGCAGGTCGGCACGCCGCCGCCGTCGTCGAGCGCGCCCGCGTCGAAGAGCGAGCCACCCGCGCCTCCGGAGCCTCCACCGCCGCCCGCCGAGCCCCCTGCTCCGCCCAGCCCTCCGCCGAACGTCTTGCCGTCGGTCGAGGCCGCGCTGCACCCACACAAGGCCAGCGCGATCAGAGCCCGCGCTGCAACCGACCTGCCCGCGTGCCGCTTCGGAGAGCCGCTCATCGCTCGATCGCTACCCTGGAGCGCGCGCGCCCGCAACGCGCGCAGCCCGCGCTCAGCCGATGCGCACCGGGACGATCTCCGACGAGAGCTTCACCTCGTTGCCGAGGCCGTAGAAGTAGTAGGCGGGCTGCGAGAGCTGACGAAGCACCGAGAAGAGGCGCAGCCGAAGCTGCAGCACGAACCCGGCCCCCTCGGGGAGGATCACGTTCTCGTGCGAGACGTGCACGATCCACGACGCCGGGTCGGCGGGGAGATCGATCTCGTGGTGGCGCGCGAGGTCCTCGAGCACGGCCTCGACGTTGGGCACCTCCATGAAGCCGAAGCGGACCTCGACGCTCACGACGCTGCCGTGCTCGGCGTCGCGCTGAAAGCTGGTGACCTTGTAGCGGTCGTGGTGCACCCACGGCGTCTTGGTGTGCACGACCTCCACGAACAGGAGGTTGCGCGGGAGGATGCCGTTGCGGTCCCACAGCAGCTGCAAGAGCGCCGGCGTGTTGTCGTCCTCGGAGCGCAGCGGCTTGGGCACCATGAGCACGGCGTTGCGCTCGACGAACGTCGTCGTGCCCTGCTTGAGCGCGACGAGCGCCTTCATCGTCATGGTCTGATGGGACGAGTACGCGGCGAACGTGGCCTTGCGCCCCCAGCGCCAGGTGATCTGCACCGTGAACGCGACGACGCCGATGACGAGCGGGACGAAGCCCCCCTCGAAGAACTTCATCGAGTTGGCGACGAGGAAGCCGAGATCGACCACGCCGAACGCCGCAAAGAGCCCGAACGACGCGAGGCCGAGCCAGCGCCAGTAGAGGCGCGCGACGTAGAACATCGCGAGCGAGGTCGCGAACATGACGCCCGACTCGGCCAGGCCGTACGCCGCGGCGAGCGCGCTGCTCGAGCGGAACGAGACGACGAGCACGATGCAGCCGGCGTAGAGCGCCCAGTTGATGACGGGGACATAGATCTGCCCCGCGTGCGCCTGGTGCGTGTTGACGATGCGCATGCGCGGGAAGAGGCCGAGCGCGATGCCCTGCGCCGCCAGCGAGAACGCGCCCGAGATGAGCGCCTGCGACGCGATGATCGTGGCGAGCGTCGCGAGCCCCACCATCGGCAGCAGCAGCGCGTGGGGCACGAGGCTGAAGAAGAGGTTGCCCGACACGACCGGCGCGCCCGACAGGAGGTACGCGCCCTGGCCGAGGTAATTGAGGATCAGCGCGGGGAACACGACGAGAAACCAGCTCAGGCGAATGGGGCGCCGGCCGAAGTGCCCGAGGTCGGCGTAGAGCGCCTCGCCGCCGGTGACCGTCAGCACGACCGCGCCGAAGACGAGCAGCGTGGTGCGCAGCCCCGCAGTGCGCAGGAAGCCGAGGCCGCGCGTCGGGTCCATCGCGGCGAAGATCTCGGGGTGCGCGATCACCTGCCGCGCGCCGATGGCGCCGAGGGCCATGAACCAGACGAGCAGCACGGGGCCGAAGACGCGCCCCATCTTCTCGGTGCCGCGGCTCTGCACCGCGAAGAGCCCCGTGAGCACGACGACGGTGATGGGCACCACCGCGTGCTCGAACGCCGGCGTCGCGACCGCGAGCCCCTCGATGGCCGACAGCACGCTGATGGCCGGCGTGATGGTGCCGTCGCCGAAGAGCAACCCCGCCGCGAGCATGAGGAGGAAGAGCAGGCCGCCGAGCCCCGCGCTCTTCTTCTTGTGCAACAGGCCGTAGAGGGCGAACACGCCCCCCTCGCCATCGTTGTCGGCGCGCAGCACGAAGAGCACGTACTTGAGCGTGACGACGATGATGAGCGCCCAGAGCACGAGCGAGATGCAGCCGAGGACGTTGTCGTGGGTCGGCGCGACCTGCGCGTGCCCGAAGAAGATCTCGTTGACGGCGTACAGCGGCGAGGTGCCGATGTCGCCGAACACCACGCCGAGCGCGCCGAGCGTCAGCGCCGCGATGCTGCCGTGCGGCCCGTGCGGCTGCGCCGTGTCGGCGCCGTGGACGGTGTCCGCGGCGGCAGCGGGCGTCTCGTGAGCAGGTGCCAGGTTCGTCATCGAGGGTCCCCTTCTCGTGCGCGCGGACGGTAGGAGAGCCCCGGGCCGGTGGCTAGTCTCCGCGTGGGGAGCGCCCGGGGCGCGGAGGCTGCGCCGCTACTTGCCGGGTGCCCCGACGCCGGGCGGGCCGTCGAGCAGGAACTGCTGCCACGTCACCGCCTCGACCCCCGCGCGCTCGGCCACGGCGAGCCCGGGCGAGCTGCAGACCACGAGCGGACGCAGCTTCGGGTGGCGCCGCACCAGCTCGAGCAACCCGGTGAGCTCGCTCGGCCGGAACGCGCCGGTCTTCACCTCGATGGCCCACTGCCCCCAGCTCCCCTCGGTCACGGCGTCGACCTCGAGGGGCTCCTCGCGCCAGTACGACACGCGCTGACCGGAGCACCATGCGTGCGCGAGGCACGCATTCTCGACCCAGCTGCCGAACCGCGCGGGGTCGGCCTCCTCGTCCACGATGCCGCGCGGATCGACCACCGCGAGCAGCGCGTTGTTGAGCGTCACCAGCTTCGGGGGCGCGGCGCGACGCCGCGTCCCCTGCGTCGAGAGCTTCGGCAGCGCCGCGACGAGGAACGCCTCCTCGAGCAGCGCGAGGTAGTGTGCGAGGGTCTCGAGCGCCCCGGAGTCCTGCAAGGCGCCCTGCAGCTTCTGCAGCGACACGATCTGCGCGGGCGACGACGCCGCCACGGCGAACACCTGGCGCAGCAGCGCCGGGCGCCGCACCTCGGCCAGCGCGAGCAGGTCGCGACCGATCGCGGGCTCGACGATCGCGTCGCGCACGTAAGCCGACCAGCGGCGCACGTCACGGCGCAGCGCGAACGCCCCCGGGTACGACCCCATGCGCACGACGAGCGCTGCCGCCTGCGCATCCTTCAGGCCGAAGGCCTCGGCGACCGAGCGCGCCGACCAGTGCGCGAGCGTCAGCCGCTCGAAGCGCCCCGCGAGGCTCTCGCGCGACCCCGCCGCGAGGTGCAGCGCCGAGGAGCCGGTCGCCACGATCTGCACGCGCGTCTTGCGGCGCCGCAGGCCGTCCCACACGCCCTTGAGCCGCGCCGCCCAGTCGTGCAGCAGGTGCGCCTCGTCGAGCAGCACGATGGCGCGCCCGTGGTTGTCCGCGGTCTCCTCGGCTCGCGCGACGAGCCGCTCCCAGAAGCCCGGGAGCGCCGCCTCGGGCGCGTCGGCGGCAGCGTAGAGAGCCTGCGCCCCGAACCGCTCGGCGACGTCGCAGAGGAGCGTCGTCTTGCCCACCTGCCTCGGCCCGGCGAGCAGCTGGATGCGCCCGGGGGCGGGCTCGGCGAGGCGGGCGACCAGGGTGTCGCGACACGCGTGCCACCCGAGCCGGAACTCTTCCGAAGGCATGGTCGAATGATTATTCGACTACACCCGAAAGGCAAGCGTGGGGTTCGAGCAGCGCCGCCCCGAGCACCCCGGCCGAGTCGCCGAGCGCGGGGGGCACGATGGGGGTCAGGAGCTCGTCGTTGAAGACGTACTTCGCCACGCGCGCGCGCCCCTCGTCGTAGAGCAGCGCGAGGTTCGACAGTCCGCCTCCGAGCACGACGGCGCTCGGGTCGAGGACGTCGATGAGGTTGGCCAGGCCGCGCCCGAAGGCCTCGATCAAGTTCTCGATCGCCGCCGCGGCGTGCGCGTCGCTCGCGCGGCGCGCGGCGATCTCGGCGAGCGGCAGGCGCTGGCCCGACCGCTCGGCGTAGTCCCCCTCGACCGCGGGGCCGCTCGCCCAGCGCTCGAGGCACCCGGTGTGCCCGCAGTAGCAGGCGCGTCGCCCCTCGAACACGGCGTGGTGGCCCCACTCGCCCGCGATGCCCTGCGCGCCGCTCCACACCTCGCCGCGGTGCACGATGCCGCCGCCGACGCCGGTGCCCATGATGACGCCGAACACCAGGCCCCCCTGCCACGCGCGCGCCGCGCCGAGGCGCGTCTCGGCGAGCGCGAAGCAGTTGGCGTCGTTGTCGAAGGCGACCGCGCGGCCGAGCGCGCGCTCGAGGTCCGCGCGCAGCGGGCGACCGTTGAGGCACACGGTGTTGGAGTTCTTCACGAGGGCGGTGCGGCGCGTGAAGTTGCCCGGCATCCCGCAGCCGATGGGCGCGGTCGCGAGGTCGAGGCCCGCTTCGCGCACCGCCTCGCGCACGAGGCCCGCGAGGCGCGCGACGATCGCCTCGTAGCCCTCGTCGGCCGACGTCGGGATGCGCCGCCGCGACGCGATCGAGAGCGCGCCCGCGTCGTCCACGTCGACGACCACCGCCTCGATCTTGGTGCCCCCCAGATCGATGCCGATGCGCCGCGTCACGGCTCGCTCATCGACGGGTAGCCGAGGGAGAGCGCCGGCTCGAACGTCTCCTTGATCACGCGCGGCGAGGTCCAGCGCAGCAGGTTGTAGACGCTCCCCGCCTTGTCGTTGGTGCCCGACGCGCGCGCGCCGCCGAAGGGTTGCTGCCCGACGACCGCGCCGGTCGGCTTGTCGTTGACATAGAAGTTGCCGGCGGCGAAGCGCAGGCGGCGCGAGGCCTGCTCGACCGCCGCGCGATCGCGCGCGAACACCGCGCCGGTCAGCGCGTAGGGCGTCGCCGCGTCGCACTCGCCGAGCACCCAGTCCCAGCCGTCGTCCGGGTAGGCGAACACCGTGAGGAGCGGCCCGAAGATCTCCTCGCACATGAGGCGATGGCGCGGGTCGTCGACCTCGACCACCGTCGGCTGCACGAAGAAGCCCTCGCGGTCGTCGGCGGCGCCGCCGGTGACGACGCGGCAACCCGGGTCGCTCTTGGCGAGCGCGAGGTATCCGGCGATGCGCGCGAAGGCCCGCGCGTCGATGACCGCGCCCATGAAGCTGCGAAAGTCGGACACGTCGCCGACGCGGATCTCGGCGACGAGCGCCACGATGCGCTCGCGCAGCGCGGGCCACATCGATCGCGGCACGTAGAGGCGCGACGCCGCCGAGCACTTCTGCCCCTGGTACTCGAACGCGCCCCGCACGCAGGCGACCGCGAGCGCATCGAGGTCGGCGCTCGCGTGCGCGACGATGAAGTCCTTCCCCCCCGTCTCGCCGACGAGGCGCGGGTAGGTCGCGTAGCTACCGATGCGCTCGCCGACCTTGCGCCAGATCGCCTGGAACACCGTGGTCGAGCCCGTGAAATGCACCCCCGCGAGCGACCGGTGCGCGAGGGCGGCGCCCACGGTCGCCTCGGGCTCGCCGGTGACGAGGTTGATCACGCCCGGCGGCAGGCCGGCCTCCTCGAGCAG
>CAITLX010000386.1 GCA_903893335.1 uncultured delta proteobacterium
CGCCGCCATCGGCGAGCCCCCCGGCCGTCCGCGGATCGGGCACGCTCCCGCCGGGCTCGCTGCCGCCGCCCCCTGCCTTGCCCGGTGCCGCGGCGCAGGCCGCCGAGGCGGGCGCACAGGTCGAGCGACCGGTGCGCGTGCTCATCGTCGACGACGAGCCCGGCCTGCGCCGCAGCCTCGCGCGGGTGCTCATGGCGCGCGGCTACGACGTGCTGACGGCCGAGGACGGCGCCTCGGCGCTCTCGCTGCTGCACTCGAGCGCCGTCGACGTGATGCTCGTCGACAACCTCATGCCCGGCATGCCCGGCATCGAGCTTCTCGCGCGGGTGAAGGCCGAGCACCCCGGGGTCGAGGTCGTGATGATGACGGCGCACGCCGACGTCGACACCGCCGTCGCCGCGGTGAAGAAGGGCGCCTACGATTTCCTCACCAAGCCGTTCACGTCCAACGACGTCGTCGCCATCGCGATCTCGAAGGCGGCCGAGCGCAAGCGCCTGCTCGACCGCATGCAGGCGCTCGAGAACCGCCTCGAGGCCAAGGAGCGCTTCGGCGAGCTCGTCGGCAACACGCCGCGCATGCGCGACGTCTACCGCCTGGCGATGGGCGTCGCGCCCACCTCGTCGACGGTGCTCATCCTCGGCGAGAGCGGCACGGGCAAGGAGCTCATCGCCCGCGCCGTGCACCAGCACTCCAACCGCGCCGCGCGCGCGTTTCTCGCCGTCAACTGCGCGGCCATCCCCGTCGACCTCGTCGAGAGCGAGCTGTTCGGGCACGTGCGCGGCGCGTTCACGGGCGCGACCAGCACGCGCGTCGGCCTCTTCGAGGCCGCCGACAAGGCCACGGTGTTCCTCGACGAGGTCGGCGACCTGCCGCTCGCCGCGCAGGTCAAGCTGCTGCGCGTCCTGCAAGAGGGCGAGGTGAAGAAGGTCGGCGCCAACGACACGACGACCGTCGACGTGCGGGTCATCGCGGCGACCAACGCCGACCTGAAGAACAAGATCGCCGCGGGCACCTTCCGCGAGGACCTCTACTACCGCCTGCACGTCATCGCGATCCGCGTGCCCGCGCTGCGCCAGCGCCGCGACGACATCCCGCTGCTCGCGTACCACTTCCTGCGCAAGTACGCGCGCCGCATGAGCCGCGACGTCACGCGCATCAGCGTCGAGACGATGCGCCAGCTTCGCGACCAGGCGTGGCCGGGCAACGTGCGCGAGCTCGAGAACGCCATCGAGCACGCCGTCGTCATGGCGAAGACCGACACGGTGGTGCCGGGCGATCTGCCGCTCGCCGACCGCCCCCGCGACGACGACGACGGCGACCCCTCGTCGGACGCCGTGCCCCTCGCGCTCCGTCCGCTGCTCGACCTCCCGTACGGCGAGGCCAAGCGTCGCGCGCTCGACGCCTTCGACGAGGCCTACCTCGAGGGGGTGCTGCGCCGCACCGGCAACAACATCTCCGAGGCCGCGCGCCAGGCGGGGCTCGACCGCTCCAACTTCCGGCGCGTGCTCAAGAAGGCCGACGGCACGAAGAAGCCACACGGGGCCGGCTGATCGCCCCTCGGTGCTGTATGCTGCCGCGCTTCATGCGGATGCGCGCCGCCGGTTCGACGCTTCTCGTTCTCTTCGGCCTCGTGCCGGCAGGCACACCCGCGCGAGCCGACAGCGCCGCGCCGGCTCCCGCGCCCGTCGTCGAGGCTCGTTCGGGCTACTCGCTCGCGCGCACGCTCGAGCTCGCCGAGCGCAACCACCCCAACGTGTGGGGGGCGCAGGCTCGCCTCCGCAGCATGCGCGCCCAGCTCGACGAGGCGCGCTCCACGCCCTTCAGCCAGTTCACCGTGACCGGCGGCGTCGGCCTCGCGCCGACGGTGCGCGGCACCGACCTCTACAGCCCGAACACCGACAAGTCGCTCACCTCGAGCCTCGGCATCGCGTGGCGGGTCGGCGTCGACGGCGTCGTGCCGCTGTGGACGTTCGGCAAGATGACCAACCTGTGGAACGCCGCCGAGGCGCAGGTCGTCGTCGGCGAGAGCGACGTCGCCAAGCAGCGCAACCAGGTGAAGATGGACGCCCGCAAGGCCTTCTTCGGCCTGCAGCTCGCGCGCGACTCGTCGTCGCTGCTCGGCGAGGCCGGCGAGAAGCTCGACAAGGCGATCGACAAGCTCAAGCAGGAGGTCGAGGGGGGCACGGGCGACGAGATCGACCTCTTCCGCTTGCAGACCTTTCGCTACGAGATCGACGGCCGGCGCGCCGAGGCGCAGCGCTACGAGAGCATCGCGCTCGCGGCCCTCAGCTTCCTCACCGGCGTGGCGCACGGCTACGACGTGCCCGAGACGCCCCTTCGCCCGCCCAAGCGGCAGCTCAGCCCCGTGGCGCGCTACCTCGAGGCGGCGCGGCTGCACCGCCCCGAGATCAACATGGTGCGCGGCGGGCTCCTCGCGCGACAAGCGCAGGTCGAGCTCGCGCGCTCGCGCTACTACCCCGACCTCGGCCTCGGCGTGTCGGCCTCGTGGGCGCGCGCGCCCGAGGTCGCCGACCAGCTCAACCCTTACGTCCGCGACGACGCCAACTACCTGCGCTACGGCGCGGCGCTCGTGTTCCGCTGGCAGCTCGACATGGTGCCCAACGCGGCGCGCGTCGATCAGGCCGAGGCCGCGCTCGAGGAGCTTCGCCAGACCGAGCGCTTCGCCCTCGGCGGAGTGGGCGTCGAGGTCGAGACGGCGTACGCGCAGGTGGTCGACGCCGCAGCGCGCGAGCGCGCGTTCGGCCTCGCCGAGAAGACGGCCCGCAAGTGGCTCATCGCCGTGCAGCAGGGCATCGACGTCGGCACGCAGGAGGAGAGGGACCTCGTCGACCCCGCGCGGCAGTGGGCGCTGCAGCGCTTCAGCCACCTCAACGCGATCATGGATCTCAACGTCGCGTGGTCGAACCTCGCGCTGGCCACCGGGTGGGACTCGGTGGCGCCCGACGGCACCTGAGGCTCTCGCCGCTGTCGCGAGGGCGACGCGGTCGAGGCGAGACGAGAAGGGGCGCGCGCTGCGCCCCGTCGGTCAGCGCGGGGCGGTGCGGGCGCGAAGCTCCTGGTCGTCGAGCAGCTTCTCGACGCTCGCCAGGCCGTTCTCCTCGGCCTCCTGCACCATCGACAGGACCGTCGGCGCCGCCCCCTTGAGGGCCTCGTAGTAGCGCTGGCGCTCGGTCGAGTGGATGATCGCCGGCTCGTAGCCGGCGCGCAGCAGCATGAGGTTCATCAGCAGGCGCGCGACCTTGCCGCTGTCGCTGGCGAAGGGGAACACGCGCACCAGATCGTAGTGCGTGCGCGCCGCGATGCGCAGCGAGTTGCGCTGCAGGCGCGTCTCGGGGTCGTTGACCCAGTCGATGATCTGCCGGAGCTTCTGCGCGATCTTGTCGGGCGCGGCGTACTCGTGGAAGTAGAGCCGGTGCTGCGGGATGTCGCGGCGGAACTTGACCGTCTTGAGGTCGCCCTCCTCGGGGTGCAGCACGAGGAAGATGCGCTTGACCACGTCGACGGTGATCGGCAGGTTCTTCTTCTTCGCGTACTCGCGGACGAACTCGATGGCGGCCTTGTGGCGGCGGATCTCCTGCGTGACGGGGTGCGCGCCCGACTCGCTGACGATCGGAGCGCTGGCGTCGTTCATCGCCGCGCGAAGCTCGGGGAAGCTGTAGACGACGCCCTCGAGCGCGCTGTCGTGGTAGACCCACGACATGTCCAGGCTCTCCTGGTAACGCGCACGGAAGTCGTCGGTCTGGCGCGCCAGGCGCGTCTGGATCTGCGCGACGCGCTCCTCGACGGTGGTCGGCGGCGGCGTGGTGGGCGCCGGCGGCGCAACGGGCGCCTGGGGGCGCTCGGCGGCCTTGAGCTCGCCGGGCTTGTACGACGGCATGCCGATGAACGTGTACTGGCGAAGCACCGGCGGCCGCGCGAGCGGCAGCTTCGCGACGCCCGTTCGCACGCGCGTCTTCTTCTTCATCGTGCGCTTCGGCGGCGGAGCGGGGGGAAGCAGCGCCGCGCTCGAGACCCTGGCGCCCCGGGTGGGCTCCGGGGCGGGGACGCTCTTGGCCGGCGCCGCCGGGGGGGCGCTCTTGGCCGCTGCCGCGGGAGGACCGCTCTTCGCCGCAGGCGCGCCGCTCTTGGACGGGGCGACGGAGGACTCCTTCTTCGATCCTGCGGCCGAGGAATCCTTCTTCGCACCCGCGACCGCAGCATCCTTCTTGGACGCTGCAACGGGGGCCTTCTTCGACGACGCAACCGCGACTGCTTTGTTCGACACCGGTACCGGGACTGCTTTCTTGGACACCGCTACGGCGGCGGGCTTCTTCGACACCGCCACCGCGGCTGACTTCTGCGACACCGCTACCGCGGC
>CAITLX010000387.1 GCA_903893335.1 uncultured delta proteobacterium
CCGCGCGAGGCCGAGAAGGCGCACCCGCACCTGCTGCTCTCCCTCGAGGGCGCCGAGCGCGCCATCGCCGCCATGGCCGAGGGCTCGCCGGCCAAGCTGCTGCGCCTCGCGATGCAGGCCCGCGACGACGAGCGAAGCTTTCGCGCGATGCTGCTCGCCGCCCACCTCGCGCTGCCCGATCTCGATCGGAAGTGAGCGGGCGCGAAGGCTGCTCGATCTCGATCGGAAGTGAGCGGGCGCGAAGGCTGCTCGATCTCGATCGGAAGTGAGTCGGCGCGGCGACCGCGCGCGCTCAGCGCAGGCCGTGCGGGGTCTCGGTCGGGGCAGGGCGGCCGACGGGGCGACGCGGCACGACGCCGGGGCGCGTCTTGGGCGCGACCTGCCCGGCGGCGTCGACGTCGAGGGCGTCGACGAGCTGCGGCGCGTGGTCGCGGAGCTTGTCGGCGCGCAGGCGGGCGATCGTGTCCTTCAGCCCCTGCTCGAGCCGCTGGCGGATGAGCGTCTGGCGGATGGTCGGCGCCTCGTCCTCGAGCTTGCGGTGCACCGCGGGCATCGAGCCGCGGCGCCACACGACCGCGAACCCGGGGCCCTCGGCGACGGGCTCGGCCACGATCTCGCCGTCGCGCGCCTTGGCCACGGCCTCGACGATGGCGGGCGGGACCTTCACGCCTGCCTCGTTGGACGCGCCGTCCGGCGAGACGAACCCGAGGTTGCCGCCGCGCAGCGAGGTGGCCGCGTCGATCGAGTGCTCGCGCGCGAGCTCGTTCCAGTGCTGCGGCGTCGAGCCCTTCTTCGCGTCGGCGATGACGAGGGCGGCCTCGTCGCGCGTCTTGCAGAGGATGCGCCAGATGGCGAGGCGCTCGGGCGAGTCGAACTTGCCGAGGTTGTCCTGGTAGTAGCGCGCGACGTCGGTGGGGCCGAGGCCCGGGCCGGTGACGATCTCGGCGCGGAGCGCGGAGAGGCGCGCGCTGCGCAGCGCGTCCTGCGTGCGCTTCTGCACCTCGGGCAGCTCGTCGATCTTGCGCGCCCGCGCGCCGACCGAGTGCAGCGCCTCGGGCACGAGCACGCGCTCGACGAAGGTGCGGCGCATCTCGTCGGGCGTCTTGCCGAACGTGACGAGCTGGAAGCGCGGGACCGCGCGCATGCGGCGCTCGACGTCCCCGACGGTGATGGTGACGGCGCCGACACGCGCGACCACCTGCGCGAGGCGCGGGTCGGGCGAGGCGGAGACGCCTGCGTGCGGCCCCGCGAGCGAGGCGAGGAGCGCGGCGGCGGCGGCGATTCCGAGGCGAAGCGAGCGCATGCGCCGAGCGGTGTGCGCCAGGGGCGCGTTTGGGTCAAGGGTGCTCGACGCCGGGGCGCTCGCGCGTCTACGGGTCGAGCCAGATCGAGAGCAGCGTCGCGGCGCCGACGATGAGCCACACCGGCCAGGTCGTGCGCACGAAGCCGGCCAGATCGGCCACGACCGCGCTCCTCGCGCGGCGGATCGTCTCGCTCCGCCCGACGTGGCGCGCCGCGTCCTCGGCGATCTCGGCGCGCTCGGCCTCGTCGGTCGGGTCGTCGCCCGCGAGGGCGGCGAGGTGGTGCGCGAGCTCGTGCGCGAGCGTCTCGCGGATCTCGGCGTCGAGGTCGAACGGCTCGTCCCCCCACATCGCGCGGAAGGTGCGGAAGTAGAGGCGCACCTCGGCCGGCAGCGCCGCGCCCGTGTCCGGGTCGACGCAAGCGGGGACGTAGCTGCCGAGCAGCGCCACGCCTCCGTCGTCGACGTCGGGCACGTCGTCGTCGACCACGAGATCGACCGCGCCGGGCGCGACGCCGGCCGAGCGGTAGGTCGCGTCGGCGGCGGCGCGCACGAGGCGCTCGAAGCCGTCGGCGTCGGGGAAGCCGTCGGGCGCGGGCGCCTCGTCGGCGCGCTCGAAATCGCGCGGAAACTCGCGCGCCGCGGGGGCGTCCACGAGCTCGACGGCGCCGCACGCGTCGCACCGCACGCGCGCCACCAGGCGCCGCGCGTAGCGGGCCTCGTCGACGAGATCGACGATGGCGTCGAAGGCGTCGTCGTCGGCGCGCGCGAGCGCCCTGGCGATCACGGCCGCACGCCGCTCGTCGCCGACGGCGACGACGCCCAGCGCCTGCGCCGTGCGCGCGTCGATGCGGAGCGACGGGCGCGCGAGCGCGCGAAAGAGCTGCATCGACGCGTCGAGCGAGACCGGCGCGAGCGTCACGCTCGCGGCCTCGGCGCGCCCCACCCGCAGCGGCGGCGTCGGGTGCTGGGCCTCGAAGTCGAAGGGGGCGTCGAGCTGCGGGTCGTCGAGCTCGCCGTCGACGAAGGGGGCGAGCTCGACCTCGAGCGCAGGGCGGGTGACGACCTCGGCGTCGCAGTTGGCGCAGCGAAACCGCACCTCGGGCTCGCCGAGCAGCCCCGCCTGCGCGAGCACGACGCGCAGGACGTGGAAGTCGCGCACGTCGAGCGAGCCCGCGTCGACCCGCTCGCCCGCGTCGTCCGAGAGCGCGACCGGCCCCTCGAGCAGCGCGCGCGCAGCCTCGAAGGGGGAGGCGGGCGGCTCGGCGGGCTCGACCGCGTGCGCCCCGGTCCGCGCGGCGACCCGCAGGGCGCGCCCCGATGGCAGCAGGAGCCTCAGCGGGAGCTTCGCGCTCACGGGGCCTCGCAGGCGGCGCCGCGAGCGTGCGACGGTGGCGCGAGCATCGAACCTTCAGACTAGCACGCGCGGGGCGGTTGCTCCCCGGAGCGGGCGCGGCTACCCCCGCACGGAGCCAACACCCCCATGTCCACGACGAAGCCGCGCCTCTTCTCCGGCATGCAGCCCTCGGGCGAGCTGCACGTCGGCAACTACCTCGGCGCCCTCAAGCAGTGGGCGGCGCTCGTGCGCGCCGAGACGCACGACGCGCTGTTCTGCATCGTCGACGCGCACGCCGTCACGGTGGACTACGAGGCGCGCGAGCTGCCGCAGCGGGTGCTCGACGCGGCGACGACGTACATCGCCGGAGGCGTCGACCCCGAGCGCGCCACGCTGTTCGTGCAGAGCGACGTGCCCGAGCACATGGAGCTCGCGTGGTACCTCGCGTGCGTCACGCCCATGGGCGACCTCGGGCGCATGACGCAGTTCAAGGAGAAGAGCGAGCAGAACCGCCAGATGGTCTCGGTCGGCCTCTTCACCTACCCGGTGCTCATGGCCGCCGACATCCTGCTGTACAAGGCGCGCGTCGTGCCGGTCGGCGACGACCAGGTGCAGCACCTCGAGCTCGCCCGCGAGATCTGCCGCAAGTGGAACGCGCGCTTCGGCGAGGTCTTCCCCGAGCCGATGCCGCGCCTGTCGTCGACGCCGCGCATCATGGGGCTCGACGGCCAGGCGAAGATGAGCAAATCGCGCGGCAACGCGCTCGGCATGCTCGACGAGCCCGACGTGCTCTGGGACCGCCTGCGCCCCGCGTTCACCGACCCGCAGCGGCTGCGCAAGAGCGACCCGGGGAACCCCGAGGTGTGCAACATCTTCACGATGCACCGCGCGGTGAGCCCCGAGGCGACCGTCGCCGAGGTGGACGCGAAGTGCCGCTCGGCCGGCTGGGGCTGCGCCGACTGCAAGCGCGTGCTGCACACGAACCTGAACGAGGAGCTCGCGCCGATCCGCGAGAAGGCGCGCGAGCTTCGCGCGCGGCCGGAGCTCGTGCGCGAGGTGCTGCACGAGGGGGCGCGGCGCTGCCGCGCCATCGCGCGCGAGACGCTGCGCGAGGTCCACGAGGCCATGGGGCTCGGCGCGGAGCGAAGGTGAGCCGCGCCGCGGGGTGGATCTGCGCCGCCCTGCTCGGCGTCGCGTGCGCGCGCAAGCCGCCCGACGCGACCCCCGAGGGCGCCGTGCGCGAGCTGCTCG
>CAITLX010000388.1 GCA_903893335.1 uncultured delta proteobacterium
GACTGCCACGACGGCCGCGTTCGCCCGCGGTCGCTGCACCCCAACGACTTCCTCGCGATGCACCCGGTCGCGGCGCGCCAGGATCAGCCTCGCTGCAGCTCCTGCCACCAGGCGCAGACGTTCTGCCTCTCCTGCCACCAGCGGCTCGGCGTCGCCCCGAGCGGGGCAGGCGCCGCCGCGCACGCCTTCCACCCCCCGGGGTGGTCGGACCTGCGCTCGCGCGGGCGCGGTCACCACGCGTGGGAGGCGCAGCGCAACCTCTCGGCCTGCGTCGGCTGCCACACCGAGCGCGACTGCGCGGCGTGCCACGCGGCGAGCGGACGCTCGGGCCTCGGCATCGACCCCCACCCGGCCGGGTTCGGCGCGCGCTGCGCCACCATGCTGAGCAAGAACCCGCGGCCGTGCCTCGTCTGCCACGAGCCGTCCGCCCCCGAGCTCGCGAGGTGCCGGTGAACGCCCCCGATCGCACGCCGCTCGCCGCGCCGCTCACGCCCACTTCAGGCGAGGTCTCGACGATCGAAGCGGACGATCGTCGGCATTTGTCCTTGCGCGGCGGACGAAGCGGGCGCTATAGCCAGTGCCCGTCGGAAACTGCGGAGGAGGACGTTCGTGAAGGAGCTCATCGGGTACCTCATCCAACATCTGTACCTGGACTTCCAGGGCGACATCTCTCCGGAGACCGTGCGCGGCTTCCTCCGCGAGGACGACAGCCGGGAAGCGCGGCATCTCCTCTCGAAGATCATCGAGGAGAAGGGCATCGACGACCTGCTCATCACGCTCGCCGACTGCTTGAAGGAGCACATCGCGACCGGTGTGACCGAGCCCGTCGTGATGCAGCAGCTGCGGGACTACACCGACAGCTGACGCTCCTTGAGCGGACTGTCCTTCGACAGCTGACGCTCGGCGACCGGACTGTCCTTCGAGAGCTGACGCTCCTCGGCGAGCGAACCGTCCCCGGACGGCCGATTTCGCTCCGCCGGGTGCCCGCCTTCGTGCGGCTGATTTCACCGCTGCTCGCCGCGGTCGTCTCCCTCGCCTTCGCGGCGGGGTGCGATCGCGGCGACGTCGTTTCCAGGGTCGACGACGTCGGCCCTGCCGTCCACGTGCTCGCCACGGTCCCCGCGGACGGCGCGACGCTCGTGCCGCTCGACCAGGTCGTGCGGGTGCAGGTCGATCGCTTCCTCGCCCCCACCAGCTTCGTGCGCCAGACGGTGTGCGTCGAGAGCGTCCTCGGCGCGTGCCTCGCCGCCGGGACCGGCGGCGCCACCGTGCAGCCCGCCTACGACCCGGTCGATCGCGTGCTCGTGCTCACGGTGCGCGACCCGGCGGCGCCGAGCTTCGACCCCGCGCGCTCGAGCCTGGCCCCGCACACGCGGTACACCGTGCTGATCCACGCGCCCGGCGACGCCGCCGACCCAGGCGGACTGCGCGCCTTCGACGGAGCCACGCTCGACGCGACCTACGCCTTCTCCTTCACGACCGGCGCCACGCCGGCCAGCCGCCAGCCCAGGCGCGACGCGCCGTACTGCCACGCCAGCGACGACACCCTCTGCGGGCTCCCCGCGGTCGCCTGCGCCGAGCCGCCGCGAGCACCCGCGACCACGCGACTGCCGCGCGCCATCTTCGCCGGCTGCGCCGCGTCGAGCGCCTGCCACCACGCGCCCTCGCCCGGCGAGCCCGCCTCCGCAGGCCCCACCGGGGCCGCGCTCGATCTCGCCGACGACGCCGTCGCCCGCGCCATCGGGCACGTCGCGAGCGAGACGGCGCTCCTGCCCGACCCTGCCATCGCCCAGGGCGGGGGCGGGCCGTTCGGCGCGAACATGCCGTACGTCGACCCAGGCAACCCCGCCAACAGCTACCTGCTCTACAAGGTGCTGCTCGGCCTGACCGACGCGCGACTCGGCCTGCAGAGCGACGACGCGTTCACCGAGCGCGCGGCGTTCGCGTTCGACGCGTGGAGCTGCGCCGCGCTCGGCGACGCCGACGCCGGCTGCGCCCCCGACGCCGGGCCCGCGCACGCCGCGGGCGAGCCGGTCCCCTCGGCGGTCGAGCCCTGGATGCCCGAGGCGCTGCTCGGGCCCGTCGCGCCCGGCGAGCTCGACCGGCTGCGACGCCGGCTCCACGGCAGCGGAATGCCCTGGCGCTCCACGACCAGCCTCGCCGACGTCCGCACGCTCTCGGCCTGGATCGCAGCCGGCGCCGAGACGACCTGCCGCTGACCGATCCGCCGAATCACATCACGCGGTTTCGGTCGATCCGC
>CAITLX010000389.1 GCA_903893335.1 uncultured delta proteobacterium
GCCCCGCGTCGATCGCGACGCGTCGCGGCGACCGCGTGCGGCTCGAGCTGTTCGGGCTCGAGGTCTTCGTCGCGCACGAGCTCGCCACCACCGCGCCGCCGAAGCCCACGCTCGGCGATCGCCTCCGCGCGAGCGCGCTCGGCGAGGTGGGGCTCGCGGGGCTGCTGCACGCGCTCGTCGCGGGGGCCGTCGCGTACACGACGCCGCGCATGCTCACCGACGACGAGGGGGGCGACGCGCGCACCGAGCAGTTGCTCGCGATGCGGCAGTACCTGACCGCGTCGGCCGAGCGCGAGATCGAGCGCGCCGCCGAGGCCGACCGCGGCGACGACTCCTCCCCCGCACCGCGCGCCGGCGAGGGCTCGCCGGGCGAGTCGGGCGCCGCGGGCACGACCGCTCCGGTGACGACCCACGGGCGCTGGGCCTTCGCGCGTCGCCCCGACGCGCCCGTCGCGCTGCGACGCGACGCGATCGCGGAGGCGAGCGCGTTCGGCGCGGTCGCGCTGCTCGGGCGGGTGGCCGCCGCGATGGGGGGCGCGAACGCTCCCGTCTCGCCGTTCGGCCGCAACGACGCCGGCGGGCTCGACGATCGCGACGCGCTCGGCGCGCTCTTCGGCGCCTCGATCGACGACGCGGCGGGCACCGGCGGCCTCGCCCTCACCGGCACCGGCGAGGGGAGCGACCGCCCGGGCACCGGGATCGGCCTGCTCGATCTCGGGGGGCTCGGCCGCGATCTCTTCGGCCACGACGCGGGGCCCGGCGGCGGCGTCGGGCGGTGCACGGGGCCGCGTTGCCGCCCCGGTCTGCGCGACCACGCGCCCGGCGGGCCGAGCGTGCGCCCGAGCGGCACCACCGAGATCGGCGGCAGCGCGATCGCGCGCGAGCTCGTGCAGCGCATCGTGCGCCAGAGCTTCGGCCGCTTCCGCGCCTGCTACGAGACGAGCCTGCGCGGCAACCCGGGGCTCGCGGGGCGCGTCGTCACGCGCTTCGCCATCGACCGCACCGGCACCGTGACGCAGGTCGCCGACGGCGGCGGCGACGCACCGCTCGGAGAGGTCTCGGCGTGCGTGCGCCGCGCCTTCTACGCGCTGTCGTTCCCCGAGCACGAGGGGGGCATCGTCACGGTCGTGTATCCCCTTGTTTTCCAGGCTGACTGATCTCCAGCCCGCCCGCGCACACGAGACGCGTGGCGCATGTCCGTCGTCTGGTACCATTGGACCCATGCGCCTCGCTCTCACCGGCATCCTCGTCGCCTCCACCGCGGTTGCTGCTGCTGCCGCGTCGTGCGCCACGCCAGGCACCGACGACGGGCCGTCCACGTTCACGCCCGACGCGGGCGTCGAGGTGGGCCCGGTCGACGCGCGCGACGACGGCTTCTTCCTCGGCGACGGCAGCGACGCGGTCGCCCCCTCGGTCGACTTCCCCGCCGAGCCGATCCTCGACGGCACCGTGCCCGCGAGCTCGGCCACGCTCTTCGGCTCGCTCGACGGGGGCAGCGACGCGGGCGCCGACGGCACCGTGTGCCAGCTCGAGCCCGGCCCCGACGCGCTCTTCCCCAACAACTGGCTGCGCCCGCGCTTTCGCTGGTCGGCCGCCTCGGGGCAAAATCTGTTCGAGCTGCGCCTGCACTCGCCCGCCGAGCGCAACGACCTCGTCGTCTACACCGCGGCCACGAGCTGGACGATGCCGGCGGGCATGTGGAGCTCGCTGGCCACCGTCGGCGCCGACGAGCCGGTGACCGTCACCATTCGCTCGCTCGGCTGGGACGGCGCGCAGGTCGTGTCGGCGCCCACGCTCGGCAGCCAGACGTCGTTCACCATCGCGCCCGTGCCCGCGAGCGGCACGATCGTCTACTGGACGGTCAGCGGCGGCTCGGCGCTCAAGGGCTTCCGCGTCGGCGACGAGACGGTGCAGACGGTGCTCCAGCCCGGCGACGTCGCCCCGGCCATCCCCGACGGCGGCACGCCCGCGTGCATCGGCTGCCACACCTCGACGCCCGACGGGAAGTACGTCGGCGTCAACACCGCGAGCGACACCGCGACCGTCGACGGCAACGTCCTCGTGTCGATCGAGTCGGGCACGCTCGGCCAGCCGCCCCCCTTCCTCGGCGCCGGCGCGCGCTCGGCGCTCGTGCTGCCCGAGCTCGGTCCGCTCGCCTTCAGCAAGGCGCACTGGATGACCGGCGACCACGTCGGGCTCGCTCCCAAGGGCATCCACGAGTTCTCGGGCATCGCCTGGTTCGACCTCGAGGCGACCGACCCGAGCGAGGGCAAGGCGTGGGGGACGCTCGCGCGCACGGGCGACACGCGCGGCGCAGCGGCGCCGACGTGGAGCCACGACGGCAAGACCGTGGCCTACGTCTCGACCGACGGCGAGTTCGCGGGCTACCCCTCCATCGGGCTCGCGGACATCTACACCGTGCCGTACGGCGACAAGCAGGGGGGCGCCGCCACGCCCGTCGCCGGCGCGTCCGACGAGCACTTCGAGGAGTACTACCCCGCGTTCTCGGGCGACGACGCGCTGCTCGCCTTCAACTACATCCCCGTAGAGGGCAGCGATCACGGCATGTACGACCAGCCTTACGCCGAGGTCTACGTCGTGCCGACCGCCGGCGGCACCTCGACGCGCCTCGCGGCGAACGACCCGCCCGCGTGCTCCGGCGTGCAGAGCCCAGGCATCCACAACAGCTGGCCGAAGTGGGCGCCCGAGGTCAAGACGGCCAACGGCAAGAAGTACTATTTTCTCATCTTCTCCTCGTCGCGCTTCGCGCAGGGGGGCGAGGTGCGGCAGCTGTACATGGCCGCGGTCGTCGACGACGGCGGCAAGCTCACGACGCACGGCGCCGTGCACCTCTGGAACCAACCCGCCGACGAGTCCAACCGCACGCCTGCATGGGACGTCTTCAAGCTCCCGCCGCCGCACTGACCGACGACGCGCCTCGCGCGTTCCCCTGGAAGCTGTTCGGGTTCGCCTTCTTCGGGTGGGCCTTCGACTTCTACGACCTGGTCCTGTTCGGCTTCCTCAAGGACGACATCGCGCGCGACGTCGGCCTGTCGCACGCGTGGGAGCCCTGGCTGCTCGGCGTGGCGCTCGCGACCTCGGGCATCGGCGGGCTCGCCGCGGGCGCCCTCTCCGATCGCTTCGGCAAGCGCACGGTGCTCGCCGGCACGGTGCTCATCTACTCGGTGGGCTCGCTCACCTGCGGCCTCGCGACGAGCGTGCCGATGCTGCTGCTCGGGCGCGGCATCGTCGGGCTCGGCGTCGGCGGCGAGTGGGCGGTGGGCCACAGCATGATCGCCGAGGCCGTCGCGCCGCGCATGCGCGGGCGCGCGTCGGCGGCGCTGCAAGCGGGCGAGCCGCTCGGCGTCGCGCTCGCGGCCCTCGCCGGCTACCTCATCGCGCCCCGCGTCGGCTGGCGCTGGGTCATGATCGGCTCGAGCGCCACGGCGCTGCTCGCGGTCGCGATGCGCGCGTCGCTGCACCTGCCGGCCGAGCCGAGCAAGCACCGCGTGCGCTTCTCGGCGCTGCGACGCAGCGGGCTCGGCAAGCGCATGGCCGCGGCGTGGGTGCTCGGCGTGCTCAAGCTCGGCACCTACTGGACTTGCTACACCTGGCTGCCGAGCTTCCTCCTGCGCGAGATGCACCAGGGCGTCGGGCGCTCGATCGCGTGGGTGCTCACCGCGCAGGTGGGTCAGCTCATCGGCATGCTGACCTTCGGCCATGTGGCCGACCGCGTCGGCAGGCGCCCCGCGTTCTGCGCGTTCTCGCTCGTGACGGCAGGCGCGCTCGTGCCGCTCGCGTTCCGCTGGCAGTGGCTCTCGGCGCACCCACCCTGGTTCTGGGCGACGATGCTCACGCTCGGGCTCGGCAGCGGGTGCACCGCGGGCTTCGGCGCGCTGCTCGCCGAGCTCTTCCCGACCGAGGTGCGCGGCACCGCGATGGGGGCGACGTACAACCTGGCGCGCGCCGCACAGCTCTTCGCCCCGGTCGCCATCGCGCAAGCGTTCGCGTGGCGCGGCCTCGAGGCCGCTCTCTCGGTGCCCGTCGCGCTCGCCCTCGCGACCGCGTCGTGGGTCTGGGTGCTGCCCGAGAC
>CAITLX010000390.1 GCA_903893335.1 uncultured delta proteobacterium
ACATGCCGAGGCAGGTGCCGCACGAGTTGGTCCCGCCGAGGCTCGACTCGCAGCCGTCGGTGTTGTGCGTCGACTGCTTGGTCGCAGTGGCGTCGCAGTCGGCGTAGAGGAAGCCGCCGACGGTCGTGCAGGTGAAGCCGCAGTAGTTGGTGCTGCCCGTACCGCCGCCGTCGGTGCAGCCCGTCACCGCGCTCGACTTCGTCCCCGCGCCCGCGACGCAGGCCGCCGAACACGAACCGCACGACGACGTCACCGCGAAGTTGGTCTCGCAGCCGTCAGACTGCTTGTTGGCGTTGCAGTCGGTCCACTCGGCGCCGATCGCCGGAGTGACGCAGGCCGAGGTGCAGGCGCCGCCGGAGCAGACGCCGTTGGTCGTGCCCTTCGTCGGGCTGACGGCCGTCGTCGCGACGTGGTTGGTGCTGCACGCCGTGTTGCAGGCGCCGCACTGGGCCGAGTCGTTGGTCGAGTTGGTCTCGCACCCCGTGCTCTGCTTGTTGGCGTCGCAGTCGAGGAAGCCCGCGCTGCACGTGCCGTTGCAGACGCCGACGCCGTTGCTGTCGACGTCACCGCAGGTGCGCGTGGCCATGTTGACCGCGCTGCACACCGTGCCGCACCCGTTGCAGTTGTTCGGGTCGGTGAGCTTGTTCACCTCGCAGCCGTCGATGTTGTTGCTCGCCGCCGAGGTGGCGTTGCAGTCGAGGTAGCCCGCGCCGCAATTGAACGTGCAGTTGCTCGTGGCCGGGGTCGCCGCCTGGTAGTTGCAGCCGGCGACGGTGGCGTGCGCGGTGCCGCTCGAGCAGACGCCCGCGCAGGTGCCGCAGGTGGTCGTCGAGTTGAGCGTGGACTCGCAGCCGTTGCCGCCACCCTGCGCCTTGTCCGCGTTGCAGTCGGCGAAGCCCAGGTTGCAGCTACCGCTGCACGCGCTGGTGGCGCAGGTGCCGCCGCCGGTCATGTTGACCGTGCTGCACACCTTGCCGCAGCCGCTGCAGTTCGACCCGTTGGTCGCGGTGTCGATCTCGCAGCCGTCGGGGATGAGCGAGTTGCAGTTCTGCCAGCTACCGGCGCACGACCCGATGACGCACGCGCCGCCGGAGCAGCTGTTGCCGGCCGTGTGCTGAAGCGAGGTGCCGCAGTTGTTGCCGCAAGAGCCGCAGTTGGCCGTGGTGGTGGACAGGTCGGTCTCGCAGCCGTCTTGCTGCATTCCGTTGACGCAGTTGCCCCAGCCCGCGGCGCACGCGGAGCTGCACGCGCTGCCGCTGCACAGGCCGTGCACGACGCTGTCGCTGCCCACGGCGGTCGTCGTCACGTGCTGCGTGCTGCAACCGAGGCCGCAACCGCCGCAGTTCGACGAGTCGGTGATGCCGTTGATCTCGCAGCCGTCGACGCGCTTGCTCGTCGTCGGGTACGTCCCCGTGTTGCAGTTGAAGTAGCCGGTGGCGCAGGTGCCCGACTCGCACGACCCGCTGCCGCAGGCGGCAGGCGACATGTTGTTGGTCGAGCAGGCAGAGCCGCAGGCGCTGCAGTTGTTGACGTCGCCGTTGAGATTGACCTCGCAGCCGTTCGTCAGCTTGTTGCCGTCGCAATCGGCGTAGCCGCCGGTGCAGCTGCCGTTGCACACGCCGCTCGCGCAGGTGCGCGTCGACATGTTGTTGAGCGAGCACACGCTGCCGCAGCCGCCGCAGTTGTTCGCGTCCGAGCCGGTCGCGACCTCGCAGCCGTCGCCGCCGACGCGGCCGATCTTGCCGACGTCGAGCGCGTTGCAGTCGGTGAAGCCCGCGTTGCACGCCTTCGAGCAGAGGCCGTTGGTGCACACCGGCGAGGTGATGTTGTTCGCGCTGCACGCGAGCCCGCAGCCGCCGCAGTTGGAAACGCTGCTGGCGCCGGTGCCGGAGATCTGAACCTCGCAGCCGTCGGTGCGCAGGTTGCCGTTGCAGTCGCCGTAGTTCGCCAGGCACGTGCTGTTGCACGAACCGGCGTTGCAGCTCGGCGTCGCGTGGTTGTTCGAGCAACCGCCGCCGCACGAGCCGCAGTTGGCGGAGTCGGTGTTGAGGTTGGTCTCACAGCCGTTGAGCTTGTTGCCGTCGCAGTCGCCGAAGCCGGCGGCGCAGGTGAACGAGCAGGTGCTCGCCGAGCAGGTGGCGCTCGCCGCCACGACGTGCGGCAGTCCCGAGCAGTCGGTGCCGCAGGCGCCGCAGTTGGCCGTCGTGTTGGTCAGGTTGACCTCGCAGCCGTCGGTCTGCTTGTTCGAGTTGCAGTCACCGAAGTTGGCGGCGCAGGTGCCGGCGCTGCACGACCCGCTGGCGCACGCGCGGGTGATGTTGTTCGTGCTGCACACCGTGCCGCAGCCGCCGCAGTTGAGGACGTCGCTCGCGCCGCTGCCGGTGATCTGCTTCTCGCAGCCGTCGGTCAGCTTGTTCGCGTTGCAGTCCGCGAAGTCGGCCGCGCAGGGGCTGGTGCACACGCCCGCGGCGCAGGCGGTCGAGGTGACGTGGTTGGAGCTGCAGACGTTGCCGCACGCGCCGCAGTTGTTGACGTTCGTGCCGATGACCTGGATCTCGCAGCCGTCGGTCTGCTTGTTCGCGTTGCAGTCGTCATAGCCAGCCGCGCAGGCGCCCGCGCTGCACGAGCCTGCGGCGCAGGCCGCCGTCACGTGGTTGGTGCTGCACACGGTGCCGCAGGCGCCGCAGTTCGAGACGTCGACCGCGCCGACGCCGGTGATCTGCACCTCGCAGCCGTCGGTCTGCTTGTTCGAGTTGCAATCGCCGAAGTTGGTGGCGCAGGCGCCGTTGCAGATGCCCGAGGTGCACAGCTGCGCGACGTGGTTGGCGCTGCAGACGCGGGCGCAGGCGCCGCAGTTGCTGACGTCGGTCGCGCCCACGCCCGTGATCTGCTTCTCGCAGCCGTCGGTGCGCTTGTTCGCGTTGCAGTCGTCCCAGTTGGCGTTGCACGCGCCGGTGCAGTTGCCGACCGTGCAGGCCCGCGAGATGTTGTTCGTGCTGCAAGCGCCCGCGCACGAGCCGCAGTTGACCGGGTCGGTCTGACCGTTGATCTCGCAGCCGTTGGTGCGCTTGTCGATGTCGCAATCGAGGAAGCCGGCGTTGCACGCGCCGTCGCAGTTGCCCGGCGCCGAGCAGTGCGCCGTGAGGTTGCTCGGGCTGCACGCCATCCCGCACCCGCCGCAGTTGGGCACGGTGTTGAGCAGGCCTTCGTCGACCGACCCGTCGCAGTTGTCGTCCAGGCTGTTGCAGACCTCGACCGACGGGAAGACCGACTGCAGACAGACGAGGACGCCCGCCTGGCAGATCTCGCCGCTCACGGAGCACACGCCGAGCTTGCCGGCCACGGTGCAGACGTCGTTGACGCCGGGCAGCGCGCCGTTGTCGACCGTGCCGTCGCAGTTGTCGTCGACGCCGTTGCAGGTCTCCGAGACGGCGAACACCGTCTGCGGGCAGGTGAGGCTCCAGCTTCCGCTGGCGTTGACGCACGCCTTGGCGCTCGCCGCGCACGGGCCGAGCTTGCCGGCGACCGCGCAGGCGTCGCCCACGCTGATCACGTTGTCGATGACGTCGTTGCAGTCGTCGTCGACGCCGTTGCACACCTCGAGCACCTGACCGGGCTGCGTGATCTGGTCGCAGAGGGTCGAGCCGACGTTGTTCGCGTCCGGGCCGCACCGAACGTGGCCGACGGCGCAGAGGCCGACTTGCCCCGACACGGTGCAGTTGATGGGCAGGCCGCCCACCAGCGGGGTGCCGTTGCCCGCGTACGGGTAGTTGCAGAGGCCGGTGCTCGGAGCGCACTGGCCCGGGCCGGTGTGGCAGACGTCGGGCGTCGTGCAATTGACGGGCTGCGCGCCGGTGCACTGCTGCGAGGCGTTGCAGACCTCGCCCGTGGTGCAGAGGGCGCCGTCTTCGCAGGGGAAGTTCACGGCGACCGCGCCGCAGACGCCGTCCTGCGCCGCGCCGCGCGCGACGCTGCAAGCCTGGCAGTTGCCGAGCGTGCCGCCGTCGCAGGCGGTGTTGCAGCAGACGTTGTCGACGCAGTAGCCGGTCGTGCCGCCGGGCGGCGGCGGGCACTGAGCGTTGACGGTGCAGGTGCCGCCGAACCACTGGTAGTACCAGCTGTCGTTGAGCTGCGCGCCGGTCGAGTTGGTGCCGCCGAACATCAGGATGTTGACCTGGTAAGGCGCGCTCGCGGCGAACGATCGGGCGCCCGGCACGGTCGCCGGCGCGCGCTGCGTCCAGTTGGTGCCGTCCCACTCCCACGTGTCGTTGAGGAAGTTGGTCGCGGCGCTCTGGCCGCCGAACATGACGACGACGCCGCGGTTGGTGTCGTACGACATCGTCGCGCCCCAGCGCGCCGGGGGCACGGTCGCCGGCGCTCGCGCCGTCCAGGCCGTCCCGCTCCACTCGTAGGTCTGCGCGTTGCCGGCCGTGCCGTTCGTCGTGCCGCCGAAGAGGACCGCGACCTTGCGCGTCGAGTCGTAGGCGCCCGCGGCGCCCCAGCGAGCGGCCGGCGCGGTGGTCGCGCAGGCGCCGGTGCAGGCGTTGACCCAGGCGAGGCCGTTCCACGTCCAGGTGTCGCCGTAGTTGGTGGCGCCGCTGCGGCCGCCGAAGACGACCGTCTTGGCGCTGCCCGCGTGGAAGACTTGAACGAAGCGCTCACGCGCGCCGGGGAGCGTCGAGCTGCACGGGGTCGTGGAGCACTTCTGCGACCAGGCGGTGCCGTTCCACTCCCAGGTGTCGTTCTTCGCGGCGGTGTCCATGCCGCCGAAGAGCACCGTGGCCTGGCGCGTCGAGTCGTACGCGAGGCCATGGTACGAGCGCAGCGCGGGGCGGGTGCCGGTGAGGTTGGTGAGCTTGAAGCGGGAGGTGCCGCCCTCCCACTCGTACGTCGAGTTGTCGTTGCCCGCCGAGTAGAGCCCGCCGAACATGACCGTGCGCGTGCGCACGGAGTCGTACGCCATCGCGGTGCCGACGAGGCCGCCGGCCGAGAGCGACGCGGCGCTCTGCTGCGACCAGTCGACGACGATGGTCGCCGGGTCGAGGAGCACGGGGAACGTCATCCCCTTGGTGTCGATCGAGAAGCGCACGCGCTCGCCCGTCCACTCGAGCGTACCGGCGCGCTTGAGGCCGGCCGCGTCGATGGCGACGGGCGGCGGGATGCGGAAGATGCCGACGTGGCGGTCGTCGTAGAAGTAGAGCGACCCGTCCTCGGCCTGCTCCGTCGAGAAGAGACCCTGGCCACGCTCCACGCGCCACGTGAACGACGTCGGGGCACGTTCGTCGCGCAGCAGGTAGAAGGCTTCGACGCGGCGCAGGTCGGTGGCGTACAGCAAGTCCGTCGACTCGTACGCTCCGAGGAAGGCGGCGCGGCCCGCGTCCAGGTCGAGCGGCACGCTGCGCGCGCCCTCGGCCTTGACCGTCAGGCGGAGCGTGTCGCTCTGGCCGATGGCGATCGTGAAGGGGATGTCGGCCGTCGCGCCGAGCCGGGAGCCGAGCTCGTCCGGGAGCGCCGAGCGCCAACCTGGCGAGGTCGCCCCGCCGGCCTCGAGGCGCCAGCCGTCGGTCGTCACGTCGAGGCGCTGCACCAGCTCGGCGTCGCGCGCCGCGATCTGGGACGCCGCGCCGAGGACCTTGCCGGGCGAGTTCGCCGTGGTGAGGTCGACGCCAGCGTCAGGTGCAGAGGCGTTCGCCCCACCCGGCATGGTGTCCGACGAACAGGCCGCCAGAACCAGCGCAAGCGTTGAGAATCCGCCTCGCAGCGCCCACACGGCGCGCGTCCGCGCCGAAATGAAAGTAGCCATTTTGCCCCTTTTCCCCGCGGAGCCTTGTCCACCTTGGACGAGGTCGACCCGACTCCGTGCGTCGTAACGATGCGGACCCGACTGCGGCCCATAGTCAATGTAGACGAACAAGCCCAGCTTTGGCAAGCGGGAAGTTGCGCTCCCGCTCTGGAGGGCTCCGGCGAAACCCGCGCAACGTCAGCGCTCTGGAGCGCTCGAGCAAAAAACGCCTAACGGCAGCAGTATAGAGGCCGCACGCCCCGCGCGCCGGGCCAAAGGTGGACCCGCGCGCCGGGGCGGTTCGGCGATGGGGCGGGAGCGCGGCGGCAGGACGCGCCCTGGCCTGGCGCACGTGACGAGCGCGAGCCCCCAAAGGCCGAAGTGCGCCGATTCGCCCCACCGGGCGCGCTCCGCGCGCGTGGCAGCCCGGCGCTGGTTCGGCGCCTGGGCGCTCGACCGCTGCCCGGGCGGTCGCCCGTCCCTGAATCCCGTCGGCGCTAGCCCGCCCCTAGACCCGCCGGCGGGCGCTCGCCCCGAGGTCCGTCGAGGTCGCCCGCCGCCCAGGTCAGTCGGCGCTGGCGTCGAGGATCGCCGCGTCGGCCGCGGCGTCCGAGCTCACGGCGTCGTCCGCAGCGTCCGAGCCCACCGCGTCGTCCGCAGCGTCCGAACCCAACGCGTCGTCCGCAGCGTCGGTGCCGCCGTCATCGACGGCCGTGCAGCGCCCCGGCCCGTTGCAGCCGCCGTCGGCGTCGTGGTCGCAGCCGCAGAGGGCCGAGAGGCAATCGGTGTCGGCCTTGCACAGGAGCCCGCCTGCGCAGCGTCCGCAGGTCGCGTCGGGGCCACCGCAGTCGGCGTCCGTCTCGAAGCCGTCGAGGATGCCGTTGGAGCAACCCGGCGAGGCGCAGATGCCGCTGATGCAGGTGCCATGCACGCAGCTCGAGCTGTTGTCGCACTTCTTGCCGTCGTCGCAGCGCGGACAAGCCGGGTCGTCGCTGCCGCAGTCGACGTCGGACTCGGCGCCGTCGAGCGTGTGGTTGTCGCAGGTGAAGGTGTAGCCGTCGAAGCCGTCGAACCCGTCGAAGCCGTCGTCGGTGGAGTCCACCGGCGCGTCGGACGACGCGTCGACTTCGACGCCGCCGCTTCCGCCCCCACCCGGGGCCGCCGAGTCGCTGCTCGAGCAAGCAGGGAGGCCGAACGCGACGAGGGAGCCGACCAGGGCGAGGCAAGAAAGGACGCGCATGATCGAAGTCTACGCCGCTTCGAGCGCGCCTGACAAGAGCGTGGGGACCAGCGAGGGCGCGACCGCCGTCTCGTTGCCCGAGATGCCCGCTCGAGCCTGCTCGGTGCGCGGCGGCGTGGCGGGGTGGCGACGTCGACAAAAGGAGAACGGGCCGCACGGCGCGAACGCCGGCGGCCCGTTGAGGAGGTTCGAGTTCGAGGGAGGCCGCTCAGCAGCGGCCATCTCGAGAGAGGACGCTTACCAGCTGCCACCTCGAGAGAGGCTTACCAGCTGCCGTGCGAACCGTGGCTGCCGTGCGAGCCGTGGCTGCCGTGCGAGCCGTGGCTGCCGTGCGAACCGTGGCTGCCGTGCGA
>CAITLX010000391.1 GCA_903893335.1 uncultured delta proteobacterium
CATGAATAAAGACGAAAAGCGTCGGTGTCTCGCGGCCTGGCTGCTAGCGCTCGCGGCCGTCTGCGCGTGGCCGGCGGGCGCCGCCGCCCTCGAGGGCTACGTGCGCATCCAGCTCGCCCGCACGCACTGGTTGCTCGGCGCGCCGGCCGACGCGCGCGTCGAGCTGCTGAAGGTGCTCCCGCTCGGCGACCGCGCGCTGGCCGCCGAAGCGCTGGGCGAGATCGTCGCGATCGACGCCCGACATGCCGACCCGGCCACGGCGTACGCGGCCCTGCGCTCGCTCAGCGGTGCAGAGCCGGACGCCGACGGTCGCGCGCTCGAGCTGCTCCAGGACGTCGCCCGCGAGGCGCTGCACGTCGGTGAGCTCGACCGCGCGCGGGCGCTCTACGAGGACCTCGCCGCGCGCGACGCGTCGAGCGATCGGACCTGCGGGTATGAGACCGCCCGCGCGACGGCGGCCGTCACCAGGACACCGGATCCGGGCCAGGTCTTGGCCGCCACGAAGCGGCTCGTCGCCGCCGAGCGCGCGTTCGCCGCAGCGGCCCACCCAGAGGCCTCCCTCGCGCGTTGCGCGTCCGAGACCATCGCCGTCGTGGCCGGCGAGGCGGCCCGCTTGCAGGTCGAGAGCAGCGACACCCGCCGGCTCGACCAGGACGGCCAATTCGCGGCAGCCGGTCGGAGGGACGAGGTCGGGCGCAAGGGCCTGTGCGGGACGCGAGACCAGCGGGCGATGACCATCGCGAGGTTCCTCGACCGCATGCTCATCGACACGTTCGGCGAAGCGGGCCTTGCGCGCGCCGCCACCGCCGCCCCGAGCGATCTGCACCCCAGGCTCGCCGACGTGACGAGGGCGAGCGCGGACCTCGCCTACCTGCAGCGCGACCTCCTCTGCGCACGGTACTATGAGGATCTGCTCGCGCAGCAGCCCACCGCGTCCGACGTGGTCGAGATCGTGTACCGCGCCGCAGCGTGCCACCTCATGGGCACCGAGCGTGACTCCTTGCCCGCGCACGTCACGCCGGCCGCGTCACCGGGGCTCGATCCGGCGCGGACGGCACGTCTCGCCGCAATCGACCGGTACCTGCGCCTGGGTGAACCTCCGCGCTCGGCCGCACGGCCGTACTTCGCGTACGTCGACGGAAAGCACCTGCGGGCGCGCGAGCTGCTGGCCACGGGCCGATGGCCCGAGGCAGCCGCAGCGCTTCGCGACCTGGCATTTCACCACCCCGACCACGTCGACGCCCCGCGGGCCGGTCTGCTCTATCTCGAGACTCTGGGGTTGCTCGCGCAGACGCGCCCGGCGTGCCAGGTCGATGCCGTACGCGACGCCGCAGCGCTGCACGCAATCTACTGTCGGCAGCTGGACCCACAACACGGCGACTGGGTGCCGGCAGGTCACAATCTCGCGCGGATCTGCGCGGACATTCGCACGTTCGCCCCGGACGCCGTTCCTGCGCCCCTGCACGTCGAGCTGCCCGCGCTCCCGCCAAAAGTCGTGGCATGGCAGCCCCAGCTCCATATCGACACCACGGAGCTGGACGGCAATCTGCCGCTGGAGATCGTCGAAGCCCGTGCGCGCGCCCAGCTCGGGTCGGTCATCGGGTGCTACGAGCTCGGCCTGCGTCGCGACCCGCTGCTGGAGGGACGCGTGCAGCTCCGCTTTCTGATCGGCCGGGACGGAGCCGTCGCCGACGTGCGGCAGCGAGCTTCCGAGGGCATCGCACAGGCGGGAGTCGCCGATTGCGTGGTGGGGCAGATGCGAGCCTTCTCGTACCCGCCGCCCGAGGGCGGATCGGTGTGGATCGAGTACTCGCTCGGCTTCAGCCGTGCGCTAGGCGTCATCCCGCCGCAACCGGACGAGCCCGTGCGCAAGCTGCGCTGGCCCTAGCAGGCTGGAAGCGATCCCCGAGAAGCGAGGTGGTTCGGGGCGATCGCTGCCACTCCTGGGAAGGTTTCGGGCGCGCCGTTGGGGCGCAGCCTCGGTGGTGGAGAGAAGCTCGGACCGCGCTGGGGGGGCGCGACGGCGAGCAGGAGAGCGTTCTGCGGTTGCTCCTGGCGCAAGAGCGTAGGATGGCGATCGGCAGGAGGCGTCGTGCGCAGGTGGCTTCTGATCCTCGTCGCGGCTGTAGCGTCGCTCCCCTCGGGCGGTTGCCGCAGGTCTGTCGACAGCGGGCAGCCCGCGCCCGTCGCATCGGCCGTACCGCGAGCAGACCGGCTCGCCGTGGGCACCGCCATTCTCGTGCGGTCGCCAGGGACGATGTACTGGGACCCCGGCACCGTGGGGGCGCTGGCGGGTGACGAGATCACCGTCGAGCGACCGAATGAGCCATCGACCAGGGCGGTTGCCACCGACTGCTACCTGCGGGCGAGCGCGGAAGCGGCGCAGAAACCGTCGGTCGGTGACTTCGTGCTCGCGCCCTGCCTCCCGACGCGCTCTGCCCGATGGTGTCCCGCGAAGGTCGATGCCATCGCGAACGACGGGGTGCACCTTTCGTACGTCATCGGAGGGCGGAGCCAGGTCGTTCCCGCGAGGGACATGGTCCTGACGAGCGCATCGCTCGGGCCGAGCTTCGATGAGGAGCTTCGCCAGGTGCAGCGCGCCCGCGCGGACGCGCAGTACCTCGCCGAAGCCGACGCGCAGGGTGGGCCGCACCGTCCGGCCGGCTGGCGACCGCGGGTTGGCACCGACGTCTTGGCCCCGCTCGAGTGGATCGGGCTCCTGGCCTGCCGTCACCCGAAGTACTTCACGGCGCACGTCGAGAAGGTAGACGGCGAGCAGGTCACGGTGTCGCGTCGAACCTCGGCGTCCTCCAGCACTCTCCGCTCCGACGCGGTCGCGCCGGTGCCCAACGCCAACCTGGCGAGCAAGGTCGAACCCCCAAGCTACGTCTTGGTCCGGCCTTCGGACGGAACGCATTGGAAGCCCGCGCTCGCGGTCGCCTGGGACGCGACAGGCGTCGAGGTCTGGGGCGTCGGCGGGCGCCGAACCGTAGCGGCCGGCGACTTCGTCGTCCTCGACGACATCGGTAGCAGGTCGGCGGACCGAGGCACCTGCTCGGGCGCTCTGCCGAAACCGACTCCGGCTGCTGGCGAGCCGTAGCCGGTCGGCGGGGCGCGTAGCTCGCCGACACGAAGCGCCGTCCGCCCGCGCGACGCGGCCCACACCCCCCAGGCTCACCGGTGAGCCCCCGCAAG
>CAITLX010000392.1 GCA_903893335.1 uncultured delta proteobacterium
GCGGTGTGCGAGCCGACGTTGCCGAAGCCCTGCACGACGAGCGACGAGCCCTCGAGGTCGAAGCCCTTCTCGCGCGCCCACTCGGTGATGCAGTGCACGACGCCCTGTCCGGTGGCCTTCTCGCGCCCGAGCGTGCCGCCCGACGCGATGGGCTTGCCGGTGACGACGCCCTTGACGCTCTGCTTGCTCACCACCCCGACGGTGTTCATGTACGTGTCCATCGCCCACGCCATCGTCTGGGCGTTGGTGCCCATGTCGGGGGCGGGGATGTCGTAGTCGGGGCCGATGTTGCTGCCGAGCGCGTGGATGAAGCGGCGCGTCACGCGCTGCAGCTCGCTCTTCGAGACGCTGCGCGGGTTGAACTTGATGCCACCCTTGCCGCCGCCGTAGGGCAGCTGCATCAGCGCGCACTTCCAGGTCATCATCGCCGCGAGCGCCTTGAGGTCGTCGAGCGAGACCGACTCGTGGTAGCGGATGCCCCCCTTGAACGGGCCGAGCAGGTTCGAGTGCTGGATGCGGTAGCCCTTGAACAGCCGCACGTCGCCCGAGTCCATGCGCACCGGGAAGTGGACGATGATCTCGTTCTTCGGCTGGCTGAGGATGACCCGGACGTAGTCGGGGATGTCGACGAGCGCCGCGGCGCGGTCGAGGTAGTCCTGAATGACCTTGAAGAACTCGTAGCGCGGCGCGGGGGCGTCGCTCGGGCTCAGGTTGGGTGAGGGCTGCGAAGCTCCCACGATCGGAATCGAAGGCGACGTGCGCGGCGCGGTGCTCATGACGGAGAGACCTCCTCGGGAGGGGCCGCGAGGAGGGCCACTCATCCGACAGGCCCGCGCGACCCCCGGACTCCGCTTCTACCCGAGTGGCAGGATTGCGCAACGATCCTGCGTGACCCGGGCATCGCCCAACTGGGTCAAGCGAAGCGCAGGTAGACCCACACGACGGCGGGGCTGACCACCTACGCGTCGACCCGGGGGGTCACGCGACGCGCAGGTAGACCCACACGACCGCGCCGGCGACCATCAGGGCGTCGACCCGGTCGAGGATGCCGCCGTGGCCCGGGACGATGCCGCCCGAGTCCTTGACGCCCACCGAGCGCTTGAGCAGCGACTCGCCGAGGTCGCCGAGCTGGCCGAGGGCGCCGGCCACGAGGGCGAGCGCGACGCCGGCTCCGAGCGCAAGCTCGGGGAGGAACCAGAAGTGCCCGAGCAGCGCGCCGAGCACGGCGCCCGCGAGCGCGCCCACGAAGCCCTCGACCGTCTTCTTCGGGCTGACCGCCTCGTAGAGCTTGTGGCGGCCGAGGAAGCGCCCCGCGAAATACGCCGTGGTGTCGGCGCCCCAGGCGAAGAACATCGCGAGCAGCACCCAGCGCGCGCCGCGCCCGCCGCCGTCGCGCCGCACGATGGCCAGCAGCGTCAGCAGCGAGAGCCACAGCGGGCCGAACGCGAACGCTGCGAGGCGCAGCGCGGCCGAGGGCACGTCGCCGAGGCGCGCGAGCGCGACGAGGAGGGCGACGATCGGCAGCGCGACGACGAGCCCGAGCAGCGCGCGCGCGTCGCCGCCGGCCAGGTA
>CAITLX010000393.1 GCA_903893335.1 uncultured delta proteobacterium
CACCGCCGTCGGCTTCGACGGGGGAAGCACCGACATGAGCCTCGTCACCGAGGCGTCGATGCGCTTCGGAGGCGCGACGAAGTTCGTGCGCCAGACGCTGCGCTGGCTCTTCGCGCGCCGCGGCATCGAGCTGACCGAGCAGCGCGCGTGGCCGTCGGGCGACAAGGACGTCTGGATCACCGCGCCCGATCCCGGCACCGCCTCGCTCGCGCCGCGCGAGCGGTTCGAGGTGTCGGTGCAGACCGACGATCGCGTCGCCGCCGAGCCGCTCGCCGCCCGGCTGCGCGCCGAGGGCTTCCGCGTCAACGTCGTGGCCCTCGAGCCCCCGCCCGAGGGGCGCGCGTCGAAGTTCCGCGCCGCTCCCGGTCCGTTCGCGCGGCTCGGCACGCCGGACGACGTCAGGGCGCTGCGCTCCGCCGTCACCGACCTGCTCGCCGAGCGCGGCGTCGACCCCGCGCGCTGGCCGCTGCGCGACGCCGTGCGCTCGAAGCGTGGCCACTCGCGCACCCCGCCGTGGGGTGACCCGGGCGCCGGGCGCGATCCGTCGTCGGCGGCCATCACCGCCGAGATCCGCCTCCCGCTCGGGGCGCACGCGCGCGGCAAGCTGCGCCCGTACGCGGGCGGCGGCGCCGACTGCTACGAGGTCGTGCTCCGCACGGACGCTCCGCTGAGCGCGGCGCCTCTGCTGGCCGCGCTGCGCGAGCTCGGCTTCTCGAGCGTGCGGCACGAGCGCCTCACCGACGTGGCCGTGCCGCTGCGGGTCACCGCGGGGACGCTGCGCTCGGCCCCCGTGCTGCTCGAGCGATTGATGGGCGCGGTGCGCGACGCCGTGCGCGACCTGAGCGATGGCGCCCACCACGCCGTCGAGGCGCGCATGCTCCCGTCCGAGGACGAGCGCGTGTTCATCGACCTCCCGACCGCCGGCCTCGCCGACGGCTCGTACGCGGCGCGCCTGCTCGCCTCGCTCGATCAGTGGAACGTCTCCATCCACCACGAGAAGGGGGACCCCACCGCGATCATCACCGCGCTGCGCGAGGCGGGCTTCCGCCGTGTGCGCACGCGCCGCACCCACGCCGATGACGCCGCGATCCAGCACGGAGGCATTCCCGACCTCGCGCTGCTGAAGATCCTGACGATCTGCACCGACCACTGCTCGACCTCGTTCGAGCTGCAGAACATGTGGGGGCCCGAGGACCGCGACGTCTTCATCTGCGTGCCCGACGAGGCGATGCCGTCCGCCGCTGGCGCAGCCCGCAGCGAGGCCAAGGAGGCCGAGGCGCCGGACCTCGCGAGCTGGGTGCACGGCGAGGCCCGCGCCGCCGCGCGCCCATTCCTCGAGTCGATCGACGGCGAGGTGCGCGTCGGCTCCTGCACGCTGCCTCGGCGTGGCGGCGAGCGGCACCCGCTCGCGCCGTCGCCGGCCGAGTTCGCGCACTTCTGCATCGACGCCATCACGGCCGAGACGCTGCTGCACCTCGCGAGCGCCGTGAGCGTGCGCGAGCCCTGCCTGCTCGAGGGTGAGACGAGCACGGCGAAGACGAGCTCGGTGCTCTACCTCGCGTCGCTGCTCGGCCAGCCCGTCGTGCGCGTGAACCTCCACGGGCAGACCGACACCGGCGAGCTGGTCGGTCGCTACGTGCCCGACGACGGCGAGGGTGGCTCGTCCTGGCGCTGGCAGGAGGGGCTCGTCCTGCGCGCCATGCGCGAGGGTCACTGGCTGCTGCTCGACGAGGTCAACCTGGCCGAGCCGCAGATCCTCGAGCGGCTCAACCCGCTGCTCGAGCGCGAGCCGAGCCTGGTGGTGACCGAGCACGCCGGCGAGCGCGTCGGCGGCGACGAGCTGCACCCCGATTTCCGCGTCTTCGCCACGATGAACCCCGCCGAGTACGCCGGTCGCTCGGCGCTCAGCCCCGCGTGGCGCGACCGCTGGCGCGCGCACCGCGTGCTGCCCGCCCCGGGCGAGCGCGAGATCGAGCAGTTCCTGCGCGCAGCCGTGCTCGGCGAGTCACCCGCGATCGAGGCCGGCGGCGCGGCTTGGCCGAGCGCCCGCGTGGCGGCGCCCTGGGCGCGGCTCGCGCGCGCGGCCGGCATCGCGACCTTCCTCGGGTCGCTCGCGCGCTTCCACGTCTCGCTCGAGCGCGCCCTCGCTCGCGCCGACGGACCGGGTCGCGCGCGCCGCGAGCGCTACGTCGTCACGCGTCGCAACCTGCTCTCGGTGCTCGACTGGATGGTCGCGCACGGCGGCACGCACGTCGCGATGCGCGAGGCGCTCGTGCGCTACTACGTCGAGCGGCTCGCGCTCGCCGACCGCGCGCCGGTCGTGCGCCTGCTCGACGCCGCCGGCATCGGCCCGGGCACCTGGACGGTCCCGCTCGCGGCCGCGACGGTGGCCGCGTGAGCGACCTCGCGACGCTGCAGACGCTCGCCGCTGGCCTCTGCCAGGACGCGCGCGTCTCGCTCGAGACGAGCGAGCGCGGCTGGGCGT
The DNA here is from genome assembly GCA_903893335.1 of uncultured delta proteobacterium. Lineage (GTDB taxonomy): Bacteria > Myxococcota_A > Polyangia > Polyangiales > Polyangiaceae > CAITLX01. The sequence goes on from CAITLX010000393.1 coordinate 2,486, forward strand.
GGAGCTCCGCGCGCCGCGCGCTGCTCGTGCCCCCGAACGCCGTCGCCACGCTCGGCCTCGACGCCTGCGCGGGCATCGTCGCGCACGAGATCGGCCACGCGTTCCTGTCGCGCTACCTCGACTTCGACGACCTCGGCGAGCCCGCGCCGTACGTGCGCGCGCTGTTCAACGCCATCGACGACCCGCGCGTCGAGGCCTGGATGGCCGCGCGCTACCCCGGCTCGCGACGCTGGATCGAGGCCGCGCGCCGCGCGCACCCGCCGCAGGAGACCTGGCTGCCGGCCTGGCAGCTGCTCTCGGCCTTCGTGCGCGAGGGTTGGGTGCTCGGCGGCGACGAGCCGGAAGCCGAGGTCGAGCTCGCTGCGTGCGCGCCTCACGTGCTC
>CAITLX010000394.1 GCA_903893335.1 uncultured delta proteobacterium
ATCGACGCGAGCAGGCGCACGAAGCGCTCGGCCGACGCCACGAGCTCGGCGTGGGGCACGCCGCGCTTGGCCGGGGTGAGCAGCGCGAGCGCGACGACGGCGCCGGGCGTCACCGCGGTCACGCGGTTGATCTCGCCCATCACGCGGTGGGCCAGCCGCGTGACGAGCTCGCGACCCTCGAGCCCCGCGCCTCCGCCGGGCGCGGCGCGGCGAACGGCGTCGAGCGTGATGGAGTCGCCGAACTGCACGTTGAGCCGGCCGTAGCGGCCGCCGAGGGCCTGCGTCCCGCGCAGCAGCCCGGCGGCGTCCTCCTTGTGCTTCTCGCCCCCCGTGAGCTCGCGCACGTACGAGCGCGCCTCGACGATGCGCTCGTAGCCGATCGAGACCGGGACGAAGAAGACGGGGCGCGGATCGACCGCGAGCGCGGCGTCGACGACCATCGACAGCAGGCCCACCTTCGGAGGCAGCAGCTTGCCCGTGCGCGAGCGCCCCCCCTCGAGGAAGAACTCCATCGAGTGCCCGTCGCGCAGCAGGCGGCGGATGTACGCATCGACGACCGCCGCGTAGAGGCGGTCGCCCTTGAACGAGCGGCGGATGAAGAACGCTCCCGCGCGACGGAACAGCGGTCCCATCGGGAAGAACGAGAGGTTGTCGCCCGCGGCGATCGCCGGCAGCTGGAGCGAGCGCTTCACGCACAGGTACGAGAGCACCAGGTAGTCGAAGTGGCTCTTGTGGCTCGGCAAGAGCACGAGCGTGCCCTGCTTGGCCGCCTCGCGGACGCGGTCGAGGCCCTCCTCGTCGATCTCGAGGCCGTCGTAGATGCGCGCGAAGATCTGGTCGAGCGCGAGCTCGAAGCCGCGCACGACGTCGGGCTCGGGCTGCGCCTCGAGCTCGCGGAGCATGCCGTAGGCGCGCACCGTGAGCAGCAGGCGCTCCTTGTCCCCCTCGCCGGCGAGCTCGCGGATGGTCTCGCGCAGCTTGGGGCTGCGCACGACCTCTTCGCGCACGCGGTCGGGGGGCTTGAACGCAGGCCCGAGGATGGTGTGGCGCTCGCGCTCGACCTTGCGCAGCAGCGAGTAGGTCAGGCGGCGCACGAGCGCGACGTCGTCGGCCCCCGCGGCTGCGGGCTGCTGGAGCCAGGCCGCGAGGTCGAGCGGCTCGCCGGCGCGGAAGACCACGTTGCGGTAGTTGGCGAGGAACTGCGCCGCCGTGCGGACCTTGCCCGGCCACTCGCGCGGGCCGAGCAGCGCGTCGACGACGCCGGCGCCGTGCGTGTCGCGCCGCTTCGTCCAGACGAACACCTGCGGGCACAGCAGGATCGGGCGCTCGCGCCGGCGCTGGAGGTCGATGAGCGCCGCGATGAGCTCGTCGCCCTCGGACCTGCCGCGCTGGCCCGACGGCCGCGCCGCGCGCTCGAGGGTGCTCGGCGAGCGCTTGAGGAACAGCGCGGCGGAGCCCCCCGACTCGAGCGCCTCGGCGAGCTGCTCGGCGGGAGGCGCGGGCTTGCCCGGCGCGACGGCGCCGAGCCAGCCCTTGCCGAGCGGCTCGAGCAGCCAGAGGCCGAGGTCGTTGGCGTAGCGGACCTGCGGGAGCCCGTGGCGCTTGGTGAGGTGGTCGAGCGCGAGGAAGTCGAGGAACGACAGGTTGCGCAGGACGTAGACGACCGAGCCGCGCGCGGCTGCGGCCCGCACGCTCGCCACCCACCGCTCGTCGACCTCGATGTGATCGAAGAACCGTCGGTAGACGTACGCGAGCAGCGGGTTGGGCTCGTAGGCGTGCGTCAGCTTGCGGTCGACCACGATGGTCGTCCGTTCATGCCGAAAGGCGCGCTCGGGGTCAACCGCGCGCGGAAAAGAGCGCTCCGGCCGCCCGCGACCGAGCCCCTGCTCGAGCGCTCGACTGAGCCTCTGCTCAAGCGCTCGACCGAGCCTCTGCTCAAGCGCGTGGGGCGCGGGGCGGGGGAGCCGGGGGGCGCGAGGTGCCCGAGAGCGTCCAGGCGCGCTCCGAGCCGACCGCGAGCCACACGAGCGCCACCTTGGTCTTGTTGCCCAGCGTGGCCTGCACCGGGGCGCCGTCTGCCCCGATGGGCGCGGGGAGCACGACCGTCGGCTGCCCCTTGAGGGCGCGCATGGCAGCGGCGTCGGCCCCCAGCGCGGCGATGCCGACGCCGGCGAACAGCGGGACGAGCCCGCTCGGGATGAACGACGCGATGACCGCGCGCACGGCGGGCAGGGCTCCGACGCGCGCCGCGGCGGCGCGCACCTCGTCGAGCGACGAGAGCAGCAGCGCCTGGCCCGGCGAACTGGCGTCGGCGCGTGCGGTCGGCACCCCCTCGACGAGGTCGAGCGTCGCGGCGCCCTTCCAGCCGGTGGCTGCGGGCGTCGCGATGACGACCGCCTTGCCGTTGCCGGCGGGCTCGGTGCGCTTCTCGCGCAGGACGAGCACGTCGTCGGTCGGCAGCGCGCGGGGCACCGTGACGCGAACCGGGCGCTTGAAGGCGCGCGGGTCGCCCACCTGGCCCGTGGCCACGGCGTAGGCGAGCGTCTCGGCCGAGGCGACGACGAACGCCGGCGAGCC
>CAITLX010000395.1 GCA_903893335.1 uncultured delta proteobacterium
GCCCAGCGCTCGGCCTCGCCACGCGCGTCGCGCACCCCGCCGAGCGCGCCCGCCGCGACGACCGCCACCGCGAGCCGCACCTGCCTCACCCGCGCAAGCTACCGCGGGGGCCGGGCGCTGGCCACGGCGCGCCCCGGAAGCTATCTTGGGCGCCCGTCCATGAGTGCTCCCCCCAGGCCCGTCAACCTCGCCCTGCTCGGCTGCGGCACCGTGGGGGGCGGCGTCATCCGCCTGCTCCACGAGAACTCCGCCTACCTCGCCACCCGCGTCGGCGCGCCTCTCGCCGTACGGCGCGTGCTGGTGCGCGATCTCGACAAGGATCGCGTCCCGGAGTGCGACCGGAGCCTGCTGACGACCAACCCCGACGACGTGCTGAACGACCCCGAGATCGACCTCGTGGTCGAGGTCATGGGGGGCGAGCAGCCCGCGTTCGACTACCTGCGCCGCGCCATCGACGCGAAGAAGGGCGTCGTCACCGCCAACAAGATGCTCCTCGCGACGCGCGGACCCGAGCTGCTCGGCCTCGCGGTCGACCGCGGCGTCGATCTCGCGTTCGAGGCGAGCGTCGGCGGCGGCATCCCCATCGTGCGCACGCTCCGCGAGGCGTTCACGAGCGACTGGGTCGAGCGCCTCTACGGCATCGTCAACGGCACCTGCAACTACATCCTCTCGCGCATGCGCGAGGAGGGGCTCCCCTTCGACGAGGTGCTGCGCGACGCGCAGGCCAAGGGCTACGCCGAGGCCGACCCCACGCTCGACGTCGACGGCCACGACGCGGCGCACAAGCTGGTCGTGCTCGCCATGCTCGCCTTCGGGGCGCGCGTCGCGCACGACCGCGTGCCGACCGAGGGCATCCGCGGCGTCGACGCCATCGACCACCGGTTCGCCGAGCGCTTCGGGTTCGTCGTCAAGCACCTCGCGATCGGGCGCGAGCTCGGCGACCGCGTCGAGCTGCGCGTGCATCCGGCGCTCGTGTCGCAGAAGAGCGTGCTGGCCAACGTGTCGGGCGTGCTCAACGCCATCTTCGTCGAGGGGCGCGCGCTCGGCCCCTGCCTGCTCTCCGGCCGCGGCGCCGGCGACATGCCCACCGCGGTCAGCGTCGTCGCCGACATCGTCGACGTCGCGCGCTCCAAGCTGGCCGGTTCGGCCGGCCGCTCGACGCGCGGCATCTCCATCGCCGACCGCCCCCTCGCCTCGCTCGACGACATCGAGACGCGCTACTACCTGCGCTTCACCGTCAAGGACGAGCCGGGCGTGCTCGCGCACATCGCCGGGGCCCTCGGTCAGCACCAGGTGAGCATCGAGCAGATGGTGCAGGACGGCCGCGCGACCGACGACGGCCTGCCCGTCAGCGTCGTCATGATCACCCACCGCGCGCGCGAGGCCGGCCTGCGCCGCGCCATGGCCGAGATCGAGCGCGAGAGCTGGGTGGTCGCGCCGCCGCGGCTGCTGCGCATCGAAGAGGTCTGACCCTCCCGTGACGTCGCACGACGCCCCGCTCGGGGTCTTCGACTCGGGGCTGGGTGGCCTCACGGTCGTCCGCGCGCTGCGCGAGCGGCTGCCGCGCGAGTCCATCATCTACCTCGGCGACACGGCCCGCGTGCCGTACGGCACGCGCTCGGCCGACACCGTGGTGCGCTACGCGCTCGGCTGCGCGCGCGTGCTCACCGACCGCGGGGTCAAGGCCATCGTCGTCGCGTGCAACACGGTCAGCGCCGTGGCGCTCGAGAGGCTCCGCATCGAGCTCGACCTGCCCGTGCTCGGCGTCATCGAGCCGGGCGCGCGCGCCGCCGCCGCGGCCGCCGCCGGCGCCACCGTGGGCGTGCTCGGGACCGCCGGCACCATCGCGTCGGGCGCCTACCCGAGGGCGGTCGCGGCGTTCAGCACGCGCTCCGAGGTCGTCACCCAGGCGGCGCCGATGCTGGTGCCGCTCGTCGAGGAGGGCTGGCTCGACGGCGAGGTCCCGCGCCTCGTCGTGCGCCGCTACCTCGAGCCCATCGTCGCGCGCGGCGCGCGCGTCATCGTGCTCGGGTGCACGCACTACCCGCTGCTGTTCGACCTCATCCAGCGCGAGGCCGACGACCTCGCCGGCGGCCCGGTGCACGTCGTCGATGGCGCGCGGGCGACCGCCGAGACGGTCGCGACGTTCCTCGAGGAGCGCGCCGTGCTCTCGACGCGCACCGAGCGCGGCTCGCTCGAGCTCCTCGTGACCGACCTGCCCAAGAGCTTCGCCGACGTCGCCGGCCGCTTCCTCGGCGGGCCCCCGCCCGAGGTCACGCAGATCGATCTGTGACGCCGCGGCCCGAGGTCACGCAGATCGATCTGTGACCGCAGACCGCGGCCGCGCGCCGTGGCCCGCGGTGACGCTCGCCACCGAGAGGCGCGGCCCGACGCGCGCCATCGTCGAGACGATGGGCTCGTCCACCATCCAGAGCGGCGTGTCGAGGTCGACGAACGAGAAGCCGCCGACCCCGGCTGCCAGGCAGGCCGAGACGCTCATCGCGAGCGACGACTCGACCATGCCGCCGATCATGAGCCCGAGGCCGTGCGCGCGAGTGGCCGCGACGATGTCGAGCGCGCCCGCGACCCCCGACTTCATCAGCTTCACGTTCACCACCGACGCGGCGCGTGCCGCGGCCACGCGAGCGACGTCGTCGGCCGAGGCCACGCTCTCGTCGGCGGCGACCGGACACCGAGCCCGCGACGCCACGACGGCCATGCCCGCGAGGTCGTCGCCTCCGAGCGGCTGCTCGAAGAGCACGACGCGCCCCCCGACGCGCTCGATCTCGGCGAGCAGCGTGAGCGCCGCGTCCGCGGTGCCCATGCCGCCGTTGGCGTCGAGCAGCAGGCCGCAGCCGGGGGCGGCCTCGACCACGGCGCGGACGCGGCCGACGTCGTCGCCGAGCGGCGCGCCGCCGACCTTGAGCTTGATCGTCGCGTAGCCCTCGCGCGCGATGCGCCCCGCGGCCTCGCGCGCGGCGGCGGCGGTGCCCGTCGTGATCGTGATGTCGGTCACGAGCTCCGTCCCCGCGCCGCCGAAGAGGGCGGCGAGCGAGACGCCGCGCTCGCGCGCCAGCGCGTCGACGAGCGCCATCTCGAGAGCCGCGCGCGCGCTCGCCGCCGCGTGCACAGAAGCGTCGAGCTCGACCGCGAGCTCGCGCCAGTCGCTCGCCGAGCGCCCGACGAGGGTGCCCGCGACCGCGGCGAGGGCCGCCTCGGTCTGCTCGCGCGTCTCGCCGTTGAACGCCGGAAACGGCGCCGCCTCGCCGTAGCCGCTCGTGCCCGACGCGAGCACGACCTCGACCAGCAGGTTTCGCGCGACCGAGAGCGCGCCCCCCGAGATGCCAAAGGGCTCGCGCAGCGCGATGTCGACGGGCCACGAGCGCACCGACGCGACGCGCGTCGCGTGCGTCGTCACGACACCGCGGCCTGCCCCGGCTCGGCGCAGAGCAGGTAGAGCACGGCCATCCGCACGGCGACGCCTGCCTCGACCTGGTCGAGCACCGCGCTGCGCGGGCCGTCGGCGACCGCGCCGTCGAGCTCGACGCCTCGGTTGATCGGGCCCGGGTGCATGACGATGGCGTCCTTGGCCGCGAGGCCGAGGCGGCGCTCGTTGATGCCGAAGGTGCGCGAGTACTCGCGGAAGCTGGGCAGCAGCGCGCCCGAGAGCCGCTCGCGCTGGATGCGCAGCACCATCACCACGTCGGCCCCCTCGAGCGCGGGCTCGACCCGGTCGAAGACCTCGACCGGCCAGCTCGACGTGTCCGACGGCATGAGGGTGCGCGGCCCGGCGAAGCGCACGCGCGCGCCGAGGGCGGTGAGCAGCCACGCGTTCGACCGCGCGACGCGGCTGTGGGTCACGTCGCCGCAGATGGTGACGGTGAGCCCCTCGATGCGCCCCTTGGCGCGGCGAATGGTGAAGGCGTCGAGCAGCGCCTGGGTCGGGTGCTCGTGGGTGCCGTCGCCCGCGTTGACGATGCCGCAGCGCACGCGAGACGAGAGGTAGTGCGGCGCGCCCGAGGCCGAGTGGCGCACCACGAGCACGTCCGGGCGCATCGCCTCGAGGTTGTGCACGGTGTCGAGCAGCGTCTCGCCCTTCGACACGCTCGACCCCGACGACGTGAAATTGACGACGTCGGCCGACAGGCGCTTGCCCGCGATCTCGAACGAGGTGCGCGTGCGCGTCGAGGCCTCGAAGAACACGTTGACGATCGTCTTGCCGCGCAGCGTGGGGACCTTGCGCACCGGGCGGCGCGAGACGTCGAAGAAGACCTCGGCCGTGTCGAGGATCCTCAGCGCGTCGGCCGCCGAGAGCGTCTCGGTCCCGAGCAGGTGGCGCTGCGAGAGGCGTGAGGCGAGCGACTCGGTCATGACGTGGGCTCCCCTTGGGCAAGTACGACGGCGTGCAGGCCGGCCTCGGTCTCCGCGACATCGACGCGCTCGCCGACCCCGACCTCGACCGCGCGCACGGCGTAGTCCGCCTGGATCGGCAGCTCGCGGCCACCCCGATCGACGAGCACGGCGAGCTCGATGGTGCGCGGGCGCCCGTAGTCGAGCAGCGCGTCGACCGCCGCCCGCACCGTGCGGCCGGTGAACAGCACGTCGTCGACGAGCACGACGCGCCGTCCCTCGACCGCGAACGGGATCTCGCTGCGCCCGAGCCGCGGCGCGGGCAGCGCGGTCGCCGCGTCGTCGCGGTAGAGGGCGATGTCGAGCAGGCCGAGTGGCACCTTCTGCCCCTCGAGCTGCTCGATGGCGAGCGCGAGGCGTCGCGCGATGGGCTCGCCGCCTCGGCGGATGCCGACCAGGCAGACGTCTCCGGCGCCGCGGGCGCGCTCGACGATCGCCCCCGCGATCCGCCGGATGCCACGCTCGGCCGCTTCGGGATCGATGACGATGCGCATCGCGGCGTCGCCGTACCACGGGCCCTCGCCCGCGCGTAGACCGAAGCGCGCCGCCTAGTTGAGGAAGCGGTCGTCGCTCGGCTTCTTGCGGCTCCGGGGGCGCGCGCCTGGGCCCACGTCGTGCCCGCCGGGCAAGACCCGCAGGTCCGGCCGCGCTGCTCGCGCCCGCGCCGCGCGGCGCTCGAGCCAGGCGTAGCGCACGGCGAGCCAGAGGCGCCGCGCCGGCGGCGGCGACCCGCCCCCGAACGCCCAGCCCGCCAGCATGCCGCCGAACGGCGTCACGACGCCTTCGAGCGGGTGTGCGGCGCCGACGATGCGCAGCACGTTGATGCCCACGACGAACGCCACCAGCGCCTCGGCCGACACCGGCAGGGCGAAGAAGAGCCGCACCTGCGCCCCGCGGTGCGAGAGCGCCCAGGCGATCGCGAGCGCGTCGAGCGCGCCGTAGAACCCGAACCACGAGTCGTTGCCCAGCGCGGCGGCCAGCGAGCGCGGCAGCAGCGACTCGGCGAGGAACTGCGCGAGGAACCCGACCTCCGCGGCTGCGAGCAGGAACCCGACGAGCCGCTTTCCCCCCCAGCGCGCCTCGAGCGCGGGGGCGAGGAAGTAGAGGCCGAGCAGCGCGAAGAGGATGTGCTCGACCGAGCCCTGGCCACTCGGCAGGTGCACGAACGGCGCGGTGAAGAGGCGCCAGACCTCGCCGCTGCGGATGGCGGCCGAGTTGCCCGTGAGCGACGTGAAGAGCCGGGGGTCGGCGCCTCCGAAGTTGAGCGCGACCGCCAAGGCGACCCAGACGGCGAGCAGCGTCGCCATCAACCCGAGCAGC
>CAITLX010000396.1 GCA_903893335.1 uncultured delta proteobacterium
CGCGCCTGGAACGCGACGACGGCCTGGTCGGCCACGAAGTCGCCGAGCTCGTCGAGCGAGCGGTGACGCTGGCGCTCGCGCCAGCCCTCGCCGAGCATCGGGGGCCTCGGGTGGCGGTCCTCGATGTACTCGACGATGACCGACGAGTCGAAGACGCGCGTGCCGTCGTCGTCGACGAGCACGGGCACCTTGCCGAGCGGCGAGAGCTCGGCGAACCACGCCGGGCGCGCGGAGAGATCGACGATCGAGAGCTCGAAGGGCAGCTCCTTCTCGAGCATGACGATGCGAACCTTGCGGGCGTAGGGCGAGCGGAGCGAGGTGTGGAGGGTGCAGGGCATGGCGCGGCGGAGCGTAGCGTCGCGAGCGCGCCGCACAAGCGCCTTGCGCGCTCGCTATTTTCGCGGCTTGCGGGGCTTGCGCGCAGCGGGCGGCGGCGCGACCGGCGGCGGCGTCGGGGCGGGGGGCTCGGCGCCGACCATCGCGCGCAGCCGCGCGAGGTTGTCGCCCACGACCTCGGGCGGGAGCTCGAGCACGCCCGCCACGCGGGCGAAGCGCGGGTCGTTGACGAGGCGGTGGAACGCGCCCGCCCCGATGTGCCCCTTGCCGATCTCCTCGTGGCGATCGACCCGCTCGCCGAGCGCTCGCTTCGAGTCGTTGAGGTGGAAGCAGCAGACGCGCTCGACGCCGAGGCGCGCCTCGACCTCGCGGAAGAACGCGTCGTACCCGGCGTCGTCGCGCAGATCGTAGCCCGCGGCGAACAGGTGCTGCGTGTCGAGGCAGACGCCGACGCGCGCGGGGTCGTCGGTCGCGTTCACGATGGTCGCGATCTCCTCGAGCGACCAGCCGACGGCGCTCCCCTGCCCCGCGGTGTTCTCGAGGCAGAGGCGCGTGCGCGCGCCGCGCGTCTGCGCGAGCACCTCCGACAGGCTCTCGCCCACGCGCGCGAGCGCCGCCTCGCGCGGCAGCGTGCCGGCCGAGCCGGGGTGGAACGCGATGAAATCGACGCCGAGCGCGTCGCAGCGCTCGACCTCGGCGAGCAGCGCCGCGCGCGAGCGCGCGAGCAGCTCCTCCTTGTCCGCGCAGAGGTTGACCAGGTAGCTGTCGTGCGCGATGAGCGGCGCGCCGCCGAACGCCCGGTGCGCCGCGCGGAAGGCCTCGACCTGCCCGCGCGCCAGCGTCGGCTCGCGCCACTGCGCCGAGACCTTGGTGAAGACCTGGAGCGCTCCGGCCCCCTCGCGCTCGGCCGCGGCGAACGCGCGGTCGAGCCCACCAGCCGTCGAGACGTGCGCGCCGAGGAGCATGGGGCTCCCCTAGCACGCGCGCAGGGTGCGTTGGCTCGGGCGTCGAGCCCCCTCAGGGAGCCTTCGCCAGTGCGTTGAGCTCCTCCTGGACGAGGTAGGTGGCGACCAGGCCGGTGACGCCGACGAAGAACGTGGCGATGGCGAGCACCATCACGGTCTGCGACTGGTCGGGGCGCTGGAGGCCGCGCGCGCGCTGCGCCGCCTGGACCTTCTGCACGTTGCGGTAGAGGAGAAACAGCCCCCACAGCCCGCAGGTGATGAGCACGAGGATGAGATCGACGCCCGGGTTGATGCCCGTGTCGCTCGTCGCCTCGCGAAGCTCGTCGCTCGTCTTGTGCAGCCAGATGAAGTGGTAGATGCCGCAGGTGATGATGCCGAGCAGCACGACCATCGCGCCGCTGCGCTCGGTGATGACGCCGGGGCGCCAGGCGAGCTGAGGCGTGGCGGGGTACGGCACCGCGCCATAGGCGGCGCCGGAGAACCCTTGCTGCGGCGCTGCGTACCCAGGAGGCGCGCCGTACCCGGGGGGGGGCGGCCAGCCAGCGGGCGGAGCGCCGCCGGGAGGCGGCGGAGGGAGCTGGCCAGGCGGCGGCGCGCCAGGCGGGAGCTGACCGGGAGGCGGAGCCCCGGGGGGAAGCTGGCCCGGCGGGCCACCGGGGCCCTGCGGGGGGCCACCAAACGGAGGTTGGTTCATGGCGTTCGCGCTCCCGGGCCGCGCGCGTGTGCGCGGCGCAGCCGCCACGCTACACCAGCGCGGCCCGACCCGCACGGGCGCGTGCTATAGGCGCGCCATGCCCACGAACGACGCCCCCGCAGCGCTCGGCGAGGCCGACGTGCGCCACGTCGCGAAGCTCGCGCGGCTGCGCCTCACCGACGACGAGGTCACGCGCATGACCGCCGAGCTGACGGCCATCGTCGCCTACGTGCAGCAACTGAGCGAGCTCGACGTGACGGGCGTGCCCCCCACGACGCAGGTGCAGGTCGAGCGGCTCCCGCTGCGCCCCGACGAGCCGGGCGCGAGCCTCGACCACGACCTCGCGCTGCGCGAGGCGCCCCGCGCCGCGTCCGACGGCTTCGCCGTCCCCGCCTTCGTGGAGGAGTGACGATGGAACCGGCAGCGAGCTGGCTCGACCGTTCGGCGTGCGACGTGGCCGACGCCGTCGCGCGCGGCGAGGTGACCGCGCTCGAGGTCGCGCGCGCGTCGCTCGAGCGCATCGAGCGCGACG
>CAITLX010000397.1 GCA_903893335.1 uncultured delta proteobacterium
AACCTCTGCCGCCAGGCGCTGCCCGGCGTGCCCATCGTCATCGGCGGCATCGAGGCGTCGCTCCGGCGCATCGCGCACTGGGACCACTGGGAGGACAAGGTGCGGCGCTCGCTGCTGCTCGACAGCAAGGCCGACTTGCTCGTCTTCGGCATGGCCGAGCGGCCGATCGTCGAGGTCGCTCGGCGGCTCGCCGCGGGCGAGCCCGTGCGCGATCTCACGGGCATCCGCGGCACCGGGCGCGTGCTGCGCAAGGGGGAGTGGGAGGCGCTCGCCGCCGCACCCTCGCGCCACGTCGGCGACGGCGGCCCCGTCGTGCTCGCCGCGTACGAGTCGGTGAAGGACGCGGCGACGAGCGACGCCGCGAAGCTCGCGTTCGCCGAGATGTCGCGCGCCTTCCAGTACGAGACCAACCCGGGCAACGCGCGCCCCATCCTCCAGCCGCACGGCGCCGAGGCCGTGTGGCTCGAGCCCCCCGCGCTGCCGCTGGGCGAGTCGGAGATGGACGCGCTCTACGACGCGGCCTACGCGCGCACGCCGCACTGGTCGTACCAGGGGGCGCGCATCCCCGCGTGGGACACGGTCAAGCACTCGGTGGTGACGATGCGCGGCTGCTTCGGCGGCTGCACCTTCTGCAGCATCACCGAGCACGAGGGGCGCGCCATCCAGTCGCGCAGCGAGGCCTCGGTGCTGCGCGAGGTGCGCACGCTGCAGCGCATGGCCGACGCGCTCGACTTCAAGGGCGTGCTCAGCGATCTGGGCGGCCCGACGGCCAACATGTACCGCATGACGTGCAAGAGTGACGAGATCGAGAGCGCGTGTCGCAAGCTCTCGTGCGTGCACCCCGGCATCTGCGACAACCTCGTCACCGATCACGGCCCGCTCGTCTCGCTGCTCAAGCGCGTGCGCGAGGCGCCCGGCGTGCGCAAGGTCCTCATCGCGTCGGGCATCCGCTACGACCTGGCCGAGCGCTCGCCTGCGTTCATCGACGAGCTCGCGCGCCACCACACCGGCGGCCAGCTCTCGGTCGCGCCCGAGCACGTGCAGGACGACGTGCTCGCGCGCATGAAGAAGCCGGGCGTCGCGAGCTACGAGCGCTTCGCCGAGCAGTTCGCCTGCGCGAGCGAGCGCGCGGGCAAGGAGCAGTACCTCGTGCCCTACTTCATCTCGGGGCACCCCGGCTCGACGCTGGGCGACATGGTCGCGCTCGCGCTCTGGCTCAAGGCGCGCGGCCTGCGCCCGCGCCAGGTGCAGGACTTCATCCCCACGCCCATGTCGATGGCGACCTGCATGCACGTCACGGGCATCGACCCACTGACGATGAAGCCGGTGCACGCCGTGCGCGATCTCCGCGAGAAGAAGCTGCACAAGGCGCTGCTCTTCTACTGGGATCCCGAGCAGCAGCCCCTCACCCGCGAGGCCCTCGCGCGGGCGGGGCGGCGCGATCTCATCGGCCTGGGCGCGCGCGCTCTCGTGCCCCCCGGGCGCAGCGGCGGGGCCGCGCCGCGCGGCGAGGCGAGGCCCGAGGGGGCGCCCGGCGCAAGCCCGTCGCGACCGATTTCGCCAGGGGGCTGGCGCGGCGTGCGACGCAGACCGATGATGAAGCCGTGAGCCTGTGCCGCGAGGCACGAGGAAGGACACCATGCCCACGAGAGCTGAGCAGTTCAAGAGCGCCCAAGAGCAGGCACGCAGCACGAAGAACGCCAAGAAGCCCGTGAAGAAGTCGAGCCGCATGACGGTGGCCGCCAAGAAGGCGGCCGGGGCTCCCGCGCGCACCAACGCGCGCGCCGCGAAGAAGGCCGTCGTCGCCCTCGAGCCGCGGTCGGCGGCGGGCAAGGCCACGCGCAAGTCGACGCGCAAGAGCGCGCACCGCGGCAAGCTCGACACCAACATCGAGCTGCGCAACGAGCGCTCCGCCGTCACGCCCGAGGCGCGCGCGGGGCGCGCGAAGGCCAAGCAGGTCCGCGCCGGCGGCTCGCGCGGCAAGACCCTCTGACGCCGCGCTGACCCCGAGCGATCCGCCGCCCCCGGCGCTCGTGTGAGCGCTGGGCAGCGGCGGGCGCGCGGCCTTACTTGCGGGCGCGTCGCGCTGGCGCGCCGCCTTACTTGCGGGTCGTCGCGCTGGCGCGTTCGCCTTACTTGCGGGTCGTCGCGGCCGTCATCTGAGCGGCCTGCTGCTGGAGAAACTGCGCGACGGCGCGCGAGCGCTCGATGGCGAACTGCTTGACGTCGCGGTTGGGCGACCCGGCCAGCGCGTTGAGCAGCGCCTTGACCTTGTCGAGCTGGCGCGACTGGAAGAGCGCCTCGAAGTAGTTGTTCGCGAGGCGCACGTCGCGCGTCATCTTCCCCTCGTGCGGGGCGAGCAGCTCGATGACCGCCTGGAGGTTGCCCGACGCGCCGTACAGCGCCGAGAGGCAGAGCAGGCCGACCGGATCGTCGGGGTTACGCTCGATCGCCTTGTGCGCGAAGATGATGGCCTTCGGGCGCGTCTCCTCGTCCTGCGCGTAGAAGCCCTGCACGGCGACGTACGGCGCCACGCTCTTGGCGTGGGCGGGCGCGTCGGCGAGCTCGTCGATGGCCTTGAGCGCCTTCTCCTCGCCGTCGGCCTCCTTGACGAGCTGGAAGTAGTAGGCCCACGCGTCGACCGCGCTGGTGTCGATGCCGATGGCGCGCAGCGCCATCTCCTGCTCGAGCGCGAGGTCGCCCTTCGCGTGCGCGACCTTCGCGAGGTGCAGCGAGGGGTAGGGGCTGGCCGGGATGAGGTTCTGCGCGCCCTTGAGGGTGCCCTCGGCGCGGTCGTGCTTGCCCTGCTGGAGCTGCACGGCGCCGAGCGCGAGCCAGTCTTCGCCCGTGCCGCCCTTGGCGACGATCTTGGCGAGCACGGCCTCGGCCTGCTCGAGGCGGGTGTACTTGAGCAGCTCCTGGGCGAGGATGCGGCCGCGGTTGAGGTCGTCGACCTCCTCGTCCCAGTGCTTCTGCAGGCTCGAGACGAGGTCGTCGAGGCCGATGGCGACCGGGCGACCCTGGTCGTCCTGCACCTGCACGGCCGGGCCGTTGAACCCGAGCAGCGCCCACATCTGCTCTTGCAGCACCGCGACCGGACCCTTGGCGAGCATCTCGGTGAGCTCGTCGGTCAGCTTGGTGATGGGCAGCAGCACCATGGCCTGCGGGGGCAGGCCGTTGGGGAACGCGCTGGCGGGCGCGACGATGGCTGCGCCACCCGTGAGGGTGAGCGAGGGGCCTGCTGCCTGGGGGGCGCCGGCGCCGTTGGACTTGTTGGGGTCGCTCATGGATCGACGTGGCTCCTCTCGACGCGCGGGAGGCGCGGAGGCGGGGGAAGGTAGCCGCGGCCGAACGCGCCCGCAAGGCGGGCAAACCGGTTGGCGCGCGCCGCGCGCGCGGCGCGGGTCTGGGCGAGCGAGGGCTCCGGCGTCAGGTCGCCGCGTCGTCGTCGCCGTCGACCGCGCCGTGGCACTTCTTGAACGGCTTGCCGCTGCCGCACGGGCAGACGTCGTTGCGCGCGACGGCGGGGGCCTGCTTGGGCGCCGCAGGGGCGACCGCGGCCGCCGGCCTGCGCGAGCGCGCGCCGCCGAGGTCGGCGGCTGCCTCCTCGTCGTCGCCGTGGCGCGCGAGGGCGCCCTCGAGGGCGGCCGCGTGCTTGGCGAGGTCCTGCTCCTCGATCGCGGCGATCTCCTCCTTCTTCTGGGCCTTCACGCGCACGAGCTTGGTGACGACCAGCGAGCAGGCGTCGGCCATCATGTTGAGGAAGAGGTCGTAACCCTCCTTCTTGTACTCCTGCTTCGGATCCTTCTGGCCGTAGCCGCGCAGCCCGATGCCGTCGCGAAGGTGGTCCATGTTGGTGAGGTGCTCGACCCACGCGCGGTCGATCTCCTCGAGGTACAGGTGGCGGAAGACGCGGCAGAGCAGCTCGATGCCGAGCTCGCTCTCCTTGCCCGAGATGACGACGAACGCGCGGTCGTACAGGTGGCGCGCGAGCAGCTCCTGGTCGCCGTACGACTCGAGGTCCTCCTCGAGCGAGGCGCCGAAGTGCTCGCGGAAGCCCTCGCGGATGCCCGCCCAGTCCCAGTCGTCCGGGGTGCGGTTGTGCGGGCAGGACTCCTCGACCATCGCCGAGAGGATGCGGTCGACCATGTCGAGCAGGCGCTCGCGCTGCTCGGTGAGCGCCTGCGGCACGAGCTTCGTCAGCTCGTCGTACAGGCCGAGCGCGTCGTCCTCGCGCCCGTCGACCACGACCTTCACGCCCCACCACTGGTAGATCTCGCGCTGAAGCTGCGAGAGCTCGACGAGCTTCTTGCCCTCGAACGCGGCGCGCGGCACCGAGGCGCTCGCGCCCCCGTCGGTGGACTCGGGGCGCTGCGGCACCTCGCAGAACATGCCCAGCACCATGCTGACGTTGGCGACGAGCTCGGCGGCGATCGCCTCGCGCGGCGCGACGTGCTTGATCTCGCCGGTGGACTTGCCCTCCTCGTCGACCTCCTCGGGCTGGTAGCGCCCGTCGAGCAGCTGCTGCCGGACGGTGTAGACGGTCTTGCGCTGCGCGCTCATCACGTCGTCGTACTCGAGCAGGTTCTTGCGGATGTCGAAGTTGCGCTCCTCGACCTTCTGCTGCGCGTTCTCGACGCTCTTGGAGACCCAGGGGTGCTCGATGGGCTCGTCGTCGGGCATGCCCATGCGGTCCATCAGGTTCTTCACCTTGTCGCCGGCGAAGATGCGCATGAGGTCGTCCTCGAGCGACAGGTAGAAGCGCGACGAGCCCGGGTCGCCCTGGCGCCCCGCGCGGCCGCGCAGCTGGTTGTCGATGCGGCGCGACTCGTGGCGCTCGGTGCCGAGGATGTGCAGCCCGCCGAGCGCGCGGACCTCGTCGCGCTCGCCCGCGCACTCGCCCTCGAACTTCGTGACGAGCTCGGCGAAGGGCTCGGGCTCGGCGTCGGGCAGGCGCCCGTCGGCCACGAACGCGGCCTTGGCCATCATCTCGGCGTTGCCGCCGAGGATGATGTCGGTGCCGCGGCCGGCCATGTTGGTCGAGACCGTGATGGCGCGCTTTCGCCCGGCCTGCGCGATGACCTGCGCCTCGCTCGCGTGGTGCTTGGCGTTGAGCACGTTGTGCGGAACGCCGCGCTTGGTGAGGATCTTCGAGATGGCGGCCGACTTCTCGACGCTGGTGGTGCCGACGAGCACGGGCTGGCCGCGCTCGTGGAACTCCATGAGCTCCTTGATGACGGCGGTGAACTTCTCGCGCTCCGTCTTGTAGACGACGTCCTCGGCGTCGTCGCGCCGGATGGGGCGGTTGGGCGGGATGACCACGACCTCGAGCTTGTAGGTGCTGTGAAACTCGCCGGCCTCGGTGTCGGCGGTGCCCGTCATGCCCGCGAGCTTGCCGTAGAGGCGGAAGAGGTTCTGGAAGGTGATGGTCGCCATCGTGCGGTTCTCTTCTTGAACCCGCACGTGCTCCTTCGCCTCGACGGCCTGGTGCAGGCCGTCCGACCAGCGGCGGCCCGGGAGCACGCGGCCGGTGAACTCGTCGATGATGAGGACCTTGCCGTCGTCGCTCACCAGGTAGCTGACGTCGCGCTTGTACAGCGTGTGCGCGCGCAGGCACTGGTTGAGGATGTGCAGCGTCTCGAGGTGGACGGGGTCGTAGAGGTTCTGCAGCCCGAGCATGCGCTGGGCGGCCTCGACGCCGTCGTCGGTGAGCGTGACCGAGTGCGCCTTCTCGTCGACGGCGTAGTGATCGTCGCGGCGCAGGCGGGGCACGACGTCGTTGAGCGTGCGGTACTTCTCGCTCGATTTCTCGCCCGCGCCGCTGATGATGAGCGGGGTGCGCGCCTCGTCGATGAGGATGGAGTCGACCTCGTCGACGATGGCGTAGTGGAGCGGGCGCTGCGCGTAGTCGAGCGCGCTGAACTTCATGTTGTCGCGCAGGTAGTCGAAGCCGAACTCGTTGTTCTGCCCGTAGGCGATGTCGGCGCGGTACGAGGCGCGCTTGTCGGCGTCGGACTGCGAGTGGACGATGGTGCCCACGCTCATGCCGAGGAACTTGTAGATGCGCCCCATCCACTCGGCGTCGCGGGTGGCGAGGTAGTCGTTGACCGTGACGACGTGCACGCCCTTGCCCTCGAGGGCGTTGAGGTACACCGGCAGCGTCGCGACGAGCGTCTTGCCCTCGCCGGTGCGCATCTCCGCGATGCGCCCGTCGTGCAGGACCATGCCGCCGATGAGCTGCACGTCGTAGTGGCGCATCTTCAGGGTGCGGCGACCGGCCTCGCGGCACACCGCGAAGGCCTCGACCAGCAGGTCGTCGAGCTTCTGGCCGTTGGCCAGGCGCTGGCGGAAGTCGGCCGTCTTGCCCCGCAGGTCGGCGTCCGTGAGCTTCTGCATCGCGGGCTCGAGGGCGTTGATGGCCTCGACCCGAGGCTGCGCCCGCTTCACCGCGCGATCGTGGGACGTCCCGAACACCTTCTTGATGGCCCACGTGATCATCGGAACGCTCCACGCCTCTCGCCGCGGCCGCACGGCCGCCGCCTGGACCGGCGGAAGGTAGTCGCAGGGCACGCAGGGTGCAACGCGCCCCGAGGCGGGCCAATTTCGCCTGCGGGAAGAGCGTCGGAGGGGGGGGAGCTTCGCTTGGCAAGAGGGGTGAGGGGGGACGGTGACGATCTTGGGCACCATGTAGGTGAGCGGTGACAATTTGCGCCACTGTCGGGTGCGGTCGGCGCCGAGAACGAGCGACGAGCCCCGCGGCCGACGCTGCCGGACCACGAGCACGGGGCGCGAGATCGTCCACGATCACAGGAACTTGACGCGTACATTGTGCGCGCGATGTTCCGTGGTCGCGGCGAATCGACCAAAGTCCGGTGCCGTCGGGCATATCCTGTGCTTTATGGCGCGCCGACCGTTGCGTCGTCCCACGGGGGGACTTGGTGGGACGGTCCTCGCAGCCTCGCGATCCGAGGCGGTTGGGAATTCGCATGCGCATCCTGGGAACCAAGTCTCGCGGCTTCACGCTGATCGAGCTGATGATCGTCGTCGCCATCGTCGGCGTGCTCGCGGCGCTCGCCATCTACGGCGTCCGCAAGTACCTGCTGAACTCGAAGACGGCCGAGGCGAAGAACGCGATCGGGCAGATGGCGAAGGACGCCAAGACCGCGTACGAGCGCGAGAGCATGTCGGCCACGATCATCCCGGCCGGCTCGTCGGCCGATCTCTCGGCCAAGCTCTGCGACACCGTCGAGTTCGCGGTCCCCGTGACCATCGCCAGTGTAACCGGCAAGAAGTACCAGTCGACGAATGAGGAGTGGATGCACGAGGGTGACATCCCCCACAAGGGGTGGCCCTGCCTCAAGTTCTCGATGAGCGATCCGCAATACTACCAGTACTGGTACGGCGGGAACACCGGCGCCGACGTGGTCCCGGGCACCTTCATCGTGCAAGCGATGGGCGATCTCGACGGCAACGGCACGACGTCGAGGTTCCAGCTTCACGGCTCGTCGGGCGGCGGCATCGTGTTCGTCTCGCCGAACTTCACCGAGGTCAATCCCGAGGAGTGACCTCGCGCGCACGGTGACGGACCGCGTCGCCCTCGCCATGAGGCAGGGCGACGCGTGTCGCGCGAGGGGCGCTCGTCCGGCCCCGAGCCCGACCGCGAGCGTCGAAGGCCGCCGACGCGGGGGGCCTGGTGGCCTCCGCCGACAGGGTGGTAGCGCCGCCGCGATGAACGCGCATCGATTCGGTGGGCCCGTGACGCTGCTGGACCGGCCGACCGGCGTGAAGCTGTCGGCGAGCGTATTGGGCGACCTTTTCGCCGACTGCGACGCGCCGACCGCGGCGCCGGCTCCGCGCGCGCTCGCGGCGGGCGCCGCCGTCCTCGTCGCGTGGAGCGACGGCGACCGGTACCGCGGGACGGTGCAGTCGATGAGCGAGGGGCAGGTTCACGTGGCCTTGTCCGACGGCGCCGCGCACTGGATCCCGACGGGGTTCGTCACGCTCGCGTGACGCGCCGCGAGCGCTGCACTCTCCTGAGAGAGGGTTGTGCG
>CAITLX010000398.1 GCA_903893335.1 uncultured delta proteobacterium
CCGAACGACGGCAGCGAGTTGGCCGACGAGCCGGTCGGGGCAGAGCGCATCGAGGCGCTCGACTCGTGGGGCAAATCGAGATCGTCGGCCCACGAGGGCAGCGGGCCCTCGACGGTCGTGACCGGGCCGTCGCTCGCGGCCAACACGCCGGATCGCGCGGTCTCGTCCTCGAGCAGCGAGGCGGCGGCCTCGCGGATGCGCGCGCGTCGCTGATCGAGCAGCGCACCGATGCGCTCGCGCACGACCTTGGCGACGTCGGTCGACGTCACCGGCGCCCCCGAGTGGGCCAGGAACTGCTCGAGCGCCTGGCGCATGCGGTCGGCGGTCGCGAGCCGATCGTCGGGCTTGCGCGCCATCGCGGTGAGGACGATGGCCTCGAGCTCGGGCGGGTAGCCGGGGACGAGCTCGGAGGGCGTGGCGAACGTGCCGGTGGCGAGGGCGTCGAGGATGGCGATCGGCGTGTCGCCGCGGAACGGCCGCACGCCCGTGGTCGCCTCGTAGAGCACGATGCCCATCGCGTAGACGTCGCTGCGTCGATCGACGGCGCCGCCGGTCGCCTGCTCGGGCGCCATGTAGCCGATCTTGCCCTTGAGCTGGCCGGCGCTGGTGACCTCGTTCGCCCGGCCGAGGGCCTTGGCGACGCCGAAGTCGACCATCTTCACGGTGCCGTTCTCGTGGATGAGGACGTTGTGCGGTGAGACGTCGCGGTGCACGACCTCGAGGCGCTGGCCGTCGTCGTCGACGAGCTCGTGCGCGGCGTGCAGGCCGGCGCACGCGTCGGCGGCGATGCGCGCGGCGATGCGCACGTCGAAGGGGGTGACCACGCGCGTCGTGCCGCGGAGGATCTTCGTGAGCGACTCGCCCGCGACCCACTCCATCGCGAGGTAGAGCACGTGCCCCTCGTCGCCGAGGTCGAAGATCTCCGCGACGTTCGGGTGGTGCACGCCGGACGCGACGCGGGCCTCCTCGAGGAACATCTGCTCGAAGTCGCCGTCGCTCGCGAGGTTGGGGAGGATCGTCTTGATGGCGACGATCTTCTGGAAGCCGCGCGTGCCGCGCTGCCGCGCGGCCCAGACCTCGGCCATGCCGCCGTGCCCGATGGGCAGCAGCAGCTCGTAGCGGCCCAGGCGTGTGCCTCGCGCCAGGCGACCGCGGTACGCTCGGTCGTCGTCGCTCACGAGCTCCGCGGGCACGCGATCGGCCATGGGTGGAGCGTGAACATACCAGAATCAGCGCGTGGTCGCGCGCTCGCGCGGCGGGGCGAGGAGATCGGCCAGCCGCTCCTCGACGCGGGCGCGGTCCTCCTCGTGCTTGACGAGGACCCCGAGCGTGTCGCGCACGACGTCGGCGCCGAGCGTCCGCGCGCCGAGCAGCACGAGCGCGCGCGCCCAGTCGATCGTCTCGCTGATGGACGGAGCCTTGCGCAGCTCGAGCCCCCGCACCCTCGCGGCGAACGCCGTCAGGGCCTCGCCCAGCGCCTCGTCCACGCCCGGCAGGTGCTTCGCGAGGATGGCGCGCTCGCGCGCGGGGCTCGGGTAGTCGAGCACGACGTGCAGGCAGCGGCGCCGCAGCGCGTCGGTCATGTCGCGCGTGGCGTTCGAGGTGAGCAGCACGAGCGGCGGGTGCTCCGAGCGCAGCGTGCCGAGCTCGGGCACGGTCACCTGCCACTCGGCGAGCAGCTCGAGCAAGAGCGCCTCGAGCTCGGGGTCGGCGCGGTCGATCTCGTCGATGAGCAGCACGGCGGGCGTCGGGCTGCGGAGCGCGGCCAGCAGCGGCCTCGCGACCAGGAAGCGCTCGCTGAAGAAGGCAGCGTCGCTCCGCGCGACGCGGTCGGCCGCCTCGGCGATCGAGCGCGCTCCCACCAACTCACTCGCGACCGCGTCGCGCAGCAGCTGCGTGTAGAGCATCTGCTTGGCCTAGTCCCACTCGTAGAGCGCCTTCGCCTCGTCGAGCCCCTCGTAGCACTGGAGCCGGATGAGCGGCCGCGCGAGCGCCGTCGCGGCGGCGCGCGCGAGGTCGGTCTTGCCCACGCCCGGCGGGCCCTCGATGAGCAGGGGTCGTTGCAGCTCGAGCGCGAGCCAGACGGCCAGGAGCGTGGGGTCGTCGGCGAGGTAGCCGGCGCCCTCGATCGAGGCGCCGAGCGCGCGTGCCGCGGCGGGAAGCTCCATCGTCTGGGTCGTCTACCACGGCGCCCGGCGTCGGCCCATCGGGCCGCCAGGACGCCTGCGTGCTTGCGGTGTTCACCGCGTCCGTGCGATGCCCCCCCGCCATGGCAGCACACTGGCTGATCAAGAGCGAGCCTCAGGTCTACGCGTGGACGACCCTGGTGCACGAGCGACGGACCGTGTGGGACGGCGTGCGCAACTACGAGGCCCGCAACTTCTTGCGCGCCATGCTGAAGGGCGATCTGCTGCTTTTTTACCACTCCGGCGACCAGAAGTCGGTGGTGGGCGTGGCGCGCGTGACCAAGGCGCACTTCGCCGACCCGTCGGCGAACGGCGAGGACTGGTCGGCCATCGAGGTGGCCCCCGTCGTCGGCCTGGCGAGGCCGGTCGCGCTCTCGGCGATGCGTGACGACGCGGCGCTGGTGGCCTTCGCGCTGCTGCGCAAGAGCCGATTGTCGGTGGTGCCGGCGACGCCGGCGGAGTTCGCGAGGGTGCTCGCGCTCGGCGGAACCAAGCTGGCCTGACGCGTCGCCTCAGGCGTCGAGGTCGGGCTCGACGAACGACCAGCGCACCTCGGGGCAGCGCGCGTGCACGTCACGCTCGAACGCGTTGATCGTTTCGGCGACCTGGTCGGCCGAGAGGTGCGACGCGACGCGAACCTTGAGCGCGAGCAGCACCTCGCCCGGGCCCTGCTGCACCGTGATGACGGCGTAGAGCGCGGTGAGATCGGGGTGCGCGACGAGCGTCTCGCGCACGGCCTGCTCGACGCGCGGGTCGGCGGCCTCGCCCACGAGCAAGGACGAGGTCTCGACCGCGAGCAGCGCCGCGACGACGACGAGCACCGCGCCGACCCCGACGCTCCCGGCGCCGTCCCAGCGTGGGTCTCCGGTGACGCCCGCCGCAGCCAGCGCGGCGATGGCGAGCGCGAGGCCGACGACCGCGGCCGCGTTCTCGCCGAAGACCACGATGAGGTCGGCGTCCTTGGTCTGGCGCAGCCAGCGCGCGAGCGGGGTCGTGCCGCGCCGTGCCTTCATCTCGCGGAGGTTCGACAGCGCCGCGGCCCCCTCGAGGACGGCCGAGATGCCGAGCACCACGAAGGCCACCGCGGGGTGATCGACGGGCGTCGGGTGCAGGAGTTTGTGCACCCCCTCGACGATCGAGAAGAGGCCGCCGATCGAGAACAGGAGCAGCGCGACGAGGAACGACCAGAAATACGCGGCCCGGCCGTGCCCGAGCGGGTGCGCGGCGGAGGGCGCTCGCGCCGCGGCGCGCACGCCGATGAGCAGCAGCACCTGGTTGGCGCAGTCGGCGGCGGAGTGGATGGCCTCCGCGAGCATCGCGCCCGACAGGGTCACGGCGGCTGCGATGCCCTTGGCCACCGCGATGGAGACGTTGACGGCGAGCGACTGGACGATGTGCGAGTTGTCGGACATCAGGTGACGCGCGTGACCTCGGCGACGGTCGTGATGCCGGCGAGCGCCTTCTCGACACCGACGCGGCGCAGGGTGGCGACGTTGCGGCGCCGCATGACCTCGCGGTACTCGACCACCGACGACTTGGCCTTGATCAAGTCGCGGATCTCGTCGTCGATCTCGAGCAGCTCGAAGATGCCCGTGCGCCCCTTGAAGCCCGAGTTGTGGCACTCGCGGCAGCCGCGCGTGGTGAACGTCTCGGTGCCGGCGACCAGCAGCACCTCGTCGCCGTCCCACACGTCGTGCTCGAGCTTGAAGGGCTCGCGGCAGTGGCGGCACGCCACGCGCACGAGGCGCTGCGCGATGATGGCCGAGAGCGCGTTGGCGACGATCCACGACTCGATGCCGAGGTCCACGATGCGCACGATCGTCTCGACGGTGTCGGAGGTGTGCAGCGTCGACATCACGAGGTGGCCGGTGAGCGCGGCCTGCAAGGCGATGCCCGCGGTCTCGCCGTCGCGCATCTCGCCGACGAGGATGACGTCCGGGTCCTGGCGCAGGATCGCGCGCAGCCCCGCCGCGAACGTGAAGCCCGCGCGCACGTTCGTCTGGCCCTGCGTGATCGTGTAGAGCTCGACCTCGATCGGGTCCTCGAGCGTCATCACGTTCGTCGAGGCCGTGTCGACGAGCTGCATCAGGCCGTAGAGCGTGGATGTCTTGCCGGCGCCGGTGGGCCCGCACGTCACGACGAAGCCCTGCGGCTGGCTGATGAGCGCGCGCACGCGCTTCTGCGTCGGCTCGTCCATGCCGAGGCGATCGAACGCGATGAGGCTCTGCCCGAGCAGGATGCGCAAGACGACCTTCTCGCCCTGCGAGCAGGGGAAGCTCGACGCGCGCAGGTGCACGCGCGCCGGCAGCCCGGCGTCGAGCGTGAACTGGCCGTCCTGGGGGAGGCGACGCTCGGCGATGTCCATGCGCGCGAGCACCTTGATGCGCGAGACGACCTGCAGGCCGAGCTCGGGCACGAGGCGACCCTGGTCGTTCATCGAGCCGTCGACCCGGAACCGCAGCGCCATGCGGTCGCGCTTGGGCTCGAGGTGGATGTCGCTCGCGCCCATCTTCACGGCCCGGCGCACCAGGTCGTCGAGGATGGCGACTGCGTCGAACTCCTCCTCCGCCCCGGGCGGGAACGTCGCGTCGCTCATGGCGTCCGCGTCAGTTCCAGTGGCCCGCGCGGAGCGCCGCCGCGTCGATCGTCTTGATGCGGGCGCCGACGGCCTCGCGGAAGCTGGCCTCGTCGTCGTCGTCGAGCATCGCCTCGCCGAAGCCCTGAGCGACCTCCATGCCCGCCGCGAGGATGCGCAAGAACTGGGCGAACGACGAACCGGCGAGGCGAGCCTCCCAGCGGCCTGCGCCGTTCATCGCGGTGTAGACGGGGCAGTCCCCCTCGGCGTCGAGCTTGTCGACGTCGAGGAAGTAGGGGTCGCCGAGCAGCGCGCTCTGGCCGATGACGACCCAGGTCTTGCGCCACTCGCCCTCCTTCACGGCGCCGCGCGGCGTGCCGTCCTCGAGCAGGCCGAAGCCGAGTTGCTCGCGGGCGAGCTCGGAGGCGGGCAGCAACCGCACGTGCTCGATGGGCGTCGACGTCTCGACCTTGGTCGGGTCGGCCTCGAGGAGAAAGGCGCGGTAGCGGGGTGGAAGCCCGAACGACTTGCGGAGCCCATCGACGACGGCGGGCTCGGCGGCACCGAAGGTGAACGCGATGCGCCGCTTCTCGAAGGCGGCCCTGAGCAGGGAGAGGCTCTC
This sequence comes from uncultured delta proteobacterium, assembly GCA_903893335.1. Taxonomy (GTDB): domain Bacteria; phylum Myxococcota_A; class Polyangia; order Polyangiales; family Polyangiaceae; genus CAITLX01. Next base: position 5,384 of record CAITLX010000398.1, read on the forward strand.
GGCCAGATCGCTATCCACTCGAACGTCCTCGCGCAATCCGGGCCGCGGCGCGTGGTGCGCCCCCGCGATCGCGCGGGGCGCACGGTGCCCGCGGCGCCTTCAGTTGATGGAGAAGCTCTTGTGCACCGTCACCGTGCCGCCGGAGAACGCCGGGACTCGAGCGCTGCGGAAGCGCGCGGCGACGCACCCGCCGACCGCGGTGCCCGCGAACGGAGGGCCTTCGACCTGCGCGGACGTCACCGCGCCGCTCGGCGCGAACGTCACGGCGATGCGTCCGCTGCCCGTCGGGCCATCGGGCTTGCGGCAGCTTTGCGCGGCGCCGGCGGCCGAGCCGAGGGCCGTCATCGCCGCAGCGCGGTCGAACTGCGCGCCGTCGGCCGGGGCCTCGGCAGGGGCCGCGGCAGCCGGGGCCGGCGGGGTCGCGACGCCCGTGGGCGGTGACGGCGGGGCAGCGGGAGTCGCGGGCGTCGGTGCGGCGGCCTTCGCGGGCTCGACCTTCGCGGCGGGGGTGACGGGCGCAGGGGCCGCTCCGGGCACGAGGACGGTCGCGGCAGGCGCGGGCTTCACGGCCTCGACGGTCGCCGTCGGGGCGACCGTCGCGGTCGGCGCCGGGGGCGCGGTCGCCGTCGGCACCGCAGCGAGAGCGGTGGCGGCGGCGGTGGGCGTGGTGGGGACGACGGCGGTCGCCGTCGCAGCCGGCGGAGCGACCGGGGGCTGCGAATGGAGGTACAGGAAGACCCCCGAGGCAGCGGCTGCGAGCGTGACGGCGACGATGCCGACGACGGTGCCCAGGCTCATGCCGCCGCTGGAACGCGCTCCGGCGGGGGGCGCGTCGTCCGACGCGCCGAGAGAGGGGGGTGCGAGTACGGGCGCGGCGAGCGTCGGGACGAACGCTCCGCCGCCGAGGCTCATGATGTCGTCGACCTTCTTCGACGGCGAGGGGGGCTTGGGCGCCGCCCCAGAGCCCGCGAGCATCTGCATGTCGATGAGGCCGGACGCGTCGGCGTTCGCGGCTCCGCTCGATGACGCGCCGAGCCCACCGCCGAGCCCAGGCGAGGGCGCGGTGAGCGAGCTGAGCGAGAACAGCACCGAGTTCTCGTTGCGCGAACCGAGCGGCTTCTCCGCTTCGTGTGCGGGCGGCGCGACGAGCTGCGGGTCGGACGATGCGCTGGTGGACACGCCGTCGTCGTGATCGGCGGTCGCGGCGGCGAACAGATCGGTGGCGCCCGCGCGCGCGGGGCTGCGCCGCACGGCGGCGGCCTCGCCACGGGCGGGGGCGCTCGCGGGCGAGACGAAGGTGGGCGCGGTGAACGCGGCGGCCGGGGAGGGGGCTGCGGGGGGAAGGCCGGTGTCCGCCACGTCGATGGGCACGAGCGAAGCGCGCGCGCCGACGGCGACGCGAAGCTCGTCGACCTCGACGAGGGGCTTCCAGTCTTCCATGCCGTCGTGCCAGACGAAGGTCGCGTCATCGATGACGCCCGAGCCGTAGAGCTCGACGATGCCGGCGACGTCGAGCGTGCGCTGGTCGGCCTCGTCGACGCTCACCGTCCAGGTGGACGGCGCGATCTCGGCCGCCGGATGCTCGGCCGACGCAGCGTGCTCGTCGGCGTGAGGGGCAGCGCCCTCCGCCGAGGCGGCCACGCCCGCGAGGCCATCGACGACGATGACGGTGCTGCACTTCTTGCAGCGGATCTTCACGACTCTGCCGCGGACTTTTTCGTCTGCGATCGTGTACTTCGCCTGACAGGACTGACACGCAATCTTCATGAGGGATTTGCTCGCAGGTCGAAGCCGCGGCGACGGGCCGGGCGGCAGCGCGACTCTACCTTGGTGACGCTCAGTTCACCAGCACGAGCGTAGTGCCGTCGCGGCCGCAGAAGGAAGCCTCGGGCGCGAAGCGCTCGCCGCACGTGGGGCAGATCTTGCCGCGGGGCGCCGGCGGGGGGGGGGTGACGACCGCGAGGTCGGTGGCCTTGCGGCGCGCGCGGCGGGCGAGCCAGAGCGACGCAGCGAGCAGCGCGAGCGTGCTCCCGCCCACGGTGACCACGAACGCCGTGCGCCTCCCGCGAGCGTCGTCGCGCGCGACGGCGGCCGCGGCGCCCATCTGCGCCGGCACGCCGTCCGAGGCGCCCTCCGGCGAGACCGCGGCTCCGGCGGCGCCGCCGTCGGAGGCCCTCGATTCGGCCTCGAGCAGGGCCAGGTAGCGCGAGGGGCTCGCGATCTCGACGCGCACACGCTCGGTGCGCGCTCCGAGCGTCGCCGCGACCTCGAACGCGCCGTCGGTCGCGTCGCTCCCCACGACGACCGTCCCGCCCCCTTGCACGACGGCGCGGGCGCCCGGCGTGGCGAGCGACCACGTGGGACGGGCGTCGAGCGCGCAACCGGCGGCGTCGGCGACGGTCGCGCCGAAGGTGAAGCGCTCGCCGGGGCGCAGCAGCTTGCGCGGAGGCCAGAGCGAGAGCTTCGCCGGCTCACCCGGGCTCGCGCAGCGACCCGCCGTCGCCTGGGGGGCGGGGACCGGCGCCGGGGCCGCCGTCTCGGTCGCAGCGGGCTCGGGGATGGCCTCCCCCTCGCGGTGCAGCAGGATGTACGAGCGCGAGCGTCGCGCGCTCGCGGTGCAGTTCTGGCCGTCGATGACGAACTGGTACTGCCCCGTCTCGTCGAGCGTGATCGTGGTGTCGGTCGCCGAGAGGTTGGTGACGATGCGCGCCTGTCGCGCGTCGCCCGGGGCGCTGGAGCACTCGGTGTGCCACGCGCGCTTGGAGGCGCCGTGCGCGCTCCGCACGCCGCCGGGCAGCGACTCCCAGCACTCGCTCGTGCGGAACGGGCGCCCCGCGCCCGACGTCACGAGCTCGCTGCCCTCCTCGCGGATGCTGACGGCGCCCCCCGGCGCCCCCGATGGCGCGGGCTTCGGCCCGCACGGGTCGCCCCACGCGCCGATGACCCATCGCTCGACGAGGGGAGAGGCGGACCAGGTGCCCGCGAGCGTCGGCCGATCGTCCGCGCGCGAGGCGGACGCGAGCAACGCGAGGGTCGCTGTGCACCGTGCGACGACGTGGCTGCGCACGTCGCGAACGTACCACGACCGCTGCGTCGCGCGGCCCCTGCGTGCACGGCTTGACCCCTCGAAAGCCGCTCTGGTACGCTCGTCGCGCCGTTCAGGCGTAATTTCCGAGAGTTACGCGCACCCACCACCCAGAGGCCCGCCCATGCGCTTCCGCTCGACCCGCGGTCGCTGTCTCGCCGTTGCGACGCTCTCCTCCTTCCTCCTGCCGACGCTCGCCCCGTTTGCGGCGCTCGCGCAATCCGCGCCCGAGCCCCACCGGCTGTCGAGCACCAACGGCGCGGGCATGGACACCCACCTGTTCCGCCCCGCGGTGGACTCGAAGGGTTTGTTCACCGTCAACGGTGCGGACATCCTCGGCGCCAACGACGTCAGCTTCGGCCTCGTCACCGACTACGGCCACAACCTCATGCGGCTGCAGGACGGCCACGGGGGGGGGCAGCTCGTCCAGAACTCGTTCCAGGGGACGTTCGCGTTCAACTACGGCATCGCGAACGCGCTGGTCGTCGGCGTCACCGCGCCGGTCAACCTGATGAGCGGCGAGGGCGTCACGGCCGTCGGCCCCACCGGGCAGACGTACGACGCGGCCAAGCTCGACTCGCAGAACCTCGGGTTCGTCGCGCTGCACGCCAAGGCGCGCCTCACCCGCGTCGAGAACGGCCTCGGCGTCGCGCTGCTCGCGCAGGCGGGCATGTCGACGTCCACGGCCGTCCAGCAGGACCTCGGCGCCGACAAGGTGTTCGTCTGGCCGCAGATCGTGCTCGAGCAGCGCGCGGGCCTCGGCGGCGCGCTCAAGCTCGCGCTGAACGCCGGCTACCGCTTCCACACGCAGGCCAACCCGCGCTTCGATCAGCTCGACGGCGGCAAGTTCGAGAACCAGAACTTGATCACCGCCGGTGCCGGTATCGCGTACCGCGCCCTCGAGCCGCTCGATCTCGTCGCCGAGACGTACCTCTCGCAGGTGACCGGCGGCGGGGGCGACGCTTCGACCAAGCTGAGCGACGAGGTCGTCGCGGGCGTCAAGGTCTTCGTCGAGCGCAACTCGTACCTCATGCTCGGCGGCGGCGTGCGCACGACCAAGGGCTTCGAGGCCGCCGACCAGCGCCTGTTCCTCGGCTTCATCTTCGAGCCCTCGATCGGCGACCGCGACGGCGACGGGTACAAGGACGACGTCGATCAGTGCCCCGATCAGCCCGAGGACTTCGACCACTTCAAGGACGAGGACGGCTGCCCCGACCCGGACAACGACAACGACGCCATCCTCGACGTCGACGACCGCTGCCCGAACAACCCCGAGGACCGCGACGGCGACGAGGACGACGACGGCTGCCCCGAGGGCAGCGACGGCGATCGCGACGGCGACGGCATCCTCGACTCGAAGGACAAGTGCCCCGACGACCCCGAGGACCGCGACGGCTTCGAGGACTCGGACGGCTGCCCCGACCCGGACAACGACAAGGACGGGATCCTCGACAAGGTCGATCAGTGCCCGAACGACCCTGAGGACAAGGACGGCTTCGAGGACACCGACGGCTGCCCCGACCCGGACAACGACCACGACCAGATCCTGGACGTGAGCGACAAGTGCCCGAACGACCCCGAGACCTACAACGGGTTCGAGGACGAGGACGGCTGCCCCGACAAGGGCAACGTCATCATCCAGGACAACAACATCCTCATCCTGCAGAAGGTCATGTTCAAGACCGACAGCGCCGAGATCTTGCCGGAGTCCAACGGCATCCTCGAGGCCGTCGCGACGACCGTGGTCCACCACCCGGAGTTCACGCTCCTCGAGGTGCAGGGGCACGCCGACGAGCGCTCCGACGACAACCACAACCTGCGCCTCACGCGCGACCGCGCGAAGGCCGTGCTCGACGCGCTCGTGCAGCGCGGCGTGCAGCGCGAGCGTCTGCGCTCGGTCGGCTTCGGCGAGTATTGCCCGCTCGATCAGGGGCACAACGACGCCGCGTGGGAGAAGAACCGCCGCGTCGAGTTCAAGGTGGTCAAGACCCAGGACGGCGCGACCGGCGTCGAGCTGGGCTGCGCGCACGCCAAGGACAAGGGCGTCACTTCGCCCCCGGTGCCGTGACGCACGCGACGCGCTCGGGCTCCACACGCCGCCGCGTGTGGAGCGCTCCGCCCCCGAAGGCTTGAGGGGGCGGGGGTGGCGGCGAGTCCCTACACGAACGAGGCGTACTTCGGGCAGCTGCTGCAGAAGGCGGTCGCGGCGCGCGCGAGCGACGTCCACCTGAAGGTCGGCCAGCCGCCGGGCGCGCGCGTGCGCGGCGACATGGTCTACTTCCGCGTCGACAAGATTCGCCCCGAGGACACCGAGGCGGTCGCGATGCACCTCGTGCGCGACCCCGAGATGCGCCAGAACATGGCGGCGCTGCGCGAGTTCGACACGTCGTACTCCGTGCCCGGCCTCGGGCGATTCCGCGTCAACGTCTACCGTCAGCGCGGCAGCTTCGCGGTCGTGATGCGCGTCATCTCGAACCAGATCCCGCTGCTCGACGACCTCGGCGCGCCGCCGGCGTGCAAGGAGCTCGCCGCGAAGGACCGCGGCCTCGTGCTCGTGGTCGGCCCGACCGGGAGCGGCAAGACGTCGACGCTCGCGGCGATGATCGGCGTCATCAACCGCACGCGCGCGGCGCACATCCTCACCATCGAGGACCCGATCGAGTTCCTGCACGAGGACGACAAGTCGTCGGTGAGCCAGCGCGAGGTCGGCAACGACACCGGCTCGTTCGCGCTCGCGCTGCGCGCCGCGCTGCGCCAGGACCCGGACGTCATCTTCGTCGGCGAGATCCGCGACCAGGAGACGATGGACATCGCGCTCAAGGCCGCCGAGACCGGGCACCTCGTCTTCTCGACGCTGCACACGCCGGACGCGTACCGCACGATCAACCGGATGATGGCCCTCTCGAGCGGCGACCCGCGCGAGCTGCGCGAGCGCATCGCCGAGTCACTCCAGGGGATCGTCGCGCAGCGCCTCTTGCCGCGCAAGGACGGCTCGGGCCTCGTGCTCAACTCCGAGGTGCTCATCGCGTCGGGGACGGTGCGCGAGGCCATCAAGCGCCCCGAGGCCAATCCGCCCATCAAGGACCTGCTCGAGAAGGGCGTGCACCCCTACGGGATGCACACGTTCGAGATGCATATCAAGACGCTGGTCGCGCAGGGCATCGTCGACAAAGAGCTCGCGCGCCAGGGCCCCGGCTTCTGAAGCGAGCTCGCGCGCCAGGGCCCCGGCTTCTGAAGCGAGCTCGCGCGGCAGGGGCCTGGCTCCTGAGCGGACTCGGGCGGAGCGGCCCCGGCTTTCGAGCGACGGCGCTCAGCCGCGGCCTGCCGACACGAGCCGCGCGACGGTGATGCGCCGCGCGGTGACGCCGCCGCGGCGCACGGCGACGTGGGTGACGGATTCGGCGACGCGGTCGGCGAGAGCGCGTGCGGGGTCGAGGTCGAAGCGATCGTCGGACACGAAGAGCACCAGCGGCGCGGCCCGCCACGTGCGCGGTGGGAGCCAGTCGTCGAAGTCCGCGCAGGCGTCGCCGGCGCAGCCGACGAGCACGGAGCGGTCGAGCCCCGCGCG
>CAITLX010000399.1 GCA_903893335.1 uncultured delta proteobacterium
GTGCGCGGTCGAGCGCGAGGTGGGGCTCTCGTAGGCGCTCCAGTTGACCCAGGTGAGATCGACGTTGAGCGCCACGCGCGGCGTCGGGTGCCAGCTCGTGCCGGCCACGAGCTGCTGCGGCAGGAACGCCGCGAGGCTGCGCGACTCGAGCGCGTACGCCGCCGGCACGACGATCGCGCCGTCGAGCGTGCTGACGTAGCCGTGCAGGTTCGCGTCGAGCGTCAGGCTCAGCTTGCTCTGCCCTCGGTAGACGAGCGCGAAGGCCCACTGGTCGGAGGCGATGAGGCGCACGCCTCCTTGCGGGTAGCGGATGGGGGTGAGGTCGGCGTCGACCTCGTGGCGAAGCTGCGAGTCGCCGACGTGCTGGATGTCGGCGGTGCCCGTGATGTCGAGCACGCCGCGCGTCGTCGCGAGGAAGGTCACGCCGCCGCCGATCTCGAGCCAGGGCACCGGGCGGACCGCGAGGTTGGTCGTGAGGTAGAGCAGCTGTGCGCGGCTGTCGTAGAGCTCCCAGCGCGGCTGCTCCTGGCGCAGCGTCTTGACGCGCGAGAGGCGGTCGTCGGGCATGTGCGCCGCGAGCCCGAACGCGAAGGGCAGCCCACCGGCGACGCCGGGCGCGACGACGCCGCCGACGATGCCGTGCACCGGGTCGACCTGGTTGTCGTTGCCGTTGATGCGCAGGCGGTTGGACGCATACACGTACCCGATGGAGAGGTCGGGGCCCGGCGCGTCCACCAGCCCGGCGGGGTTGTAGTAGCTCGCGCTGAAGTCGCGCACGTCGGCGGCGACCGCCGAGCCCATCGCCGCGCTGCGCGAGCCGAGCCCGTAGGTGTCGGGCTCGTTCGCGCGCGCCGCGGGGGCGAGCAGCGCGAGCGCGAGCAGCGCCGCCGAGGCGCGACGCGCGCTCAACACCGCACCCCCGCCGTCATGCCCGCCATCAGCACGGTGCCGTGCGTCTTGAGCGAGGGCGCGCCCGCGTTGCCGGGCGAGACGTCGGCGTCCTTCACGGTCGTGCGCGGCACGAGGTAGTGCGCCTGCGCGAACACGTCGAAGAAGAGCGGCGCGCGCGGCAGCTCGAGCCCGCCGCCGAGCGTGAGCGCGACGCGGTCGTCGTCGAGCAGGTTGCCCTCGCGCGTCTGCGCGGGCGCGGGCGACGGCTCGTAGAACGCGCCGAAGCGCAGGTGCATCGTGCCGTTGCCCGTGTCGTCGAAGCGGCGATCGAGGCCGACGCGCGGGACGATCGTGTCGTGAAAACCCGGCGCCGGCGGGCGCAGCGCCTTGCAGTCGGGCTGCTCGTCGGGGCAGAGCACCGTCGGCTCGGGCGCGCCCGGGTAGGCCGACCACCGCTTGAACGTGGCGCCCGCGACGAAGCGCCAGGGGCCGGCGTCCTTCACCACCTCGCCCTGCACCTGCCAGGGGTCGTACTGCGCGACGCCGGCGATGTTGAACGGCGGCACCGTGATCGAGCCCAGATCGTAGACGCGGATGGTGACCGCGAAGCGCCCCTGCAACACGCCGCGGTAGGTCGCGCCGACGCGGTAGCCCGCGCCGAGATCGTAGGTCGCGCCGACGATGGGGCCGTACGCGGCGACGAGCTGGTCGTCCACCGTGGTGCCGATCTGCCCCGACGCGTTGGTCGCGACGACGACGTCGCCCGCGATCGCCGCGAGCGCCGCGAAGCCCGCGCCGACGCGCACGCCGTAGCCGAGGTCCGCGCCGAGGCCCGCCTGCACCGCGACCGACTGCGCGCGGTCGGCGAGCAGCGCGTACGACGGCTTCTCGGGGTAGAGGATCTTGCCGCGCACGACCACGCCGGTCGGCGTGAAGAAGCCGAAGCCGAGCGTCACGCGCCGCTCGAGCGCGCCGCCGAACGGGATCGGCAGCACGGCGCCGATGAGCACGCCCTGCATCGGGTCCACCGACATCGCGCCCGGCGCGTTCGGCCCGTCGGCGTGGAGATCGAAGCGCGCCGCCTGGAAGCCGAGCGTGAGCGAGCGCTCGTGCTCGAGCGACAGGAGCGCAGGGTTGCCGTGCACCGCCTCGAAGCCCTGCGCCGCCGCGGCCCCGGTGCCTCCCATCGCGGAGGCGTGGGGCCCGAAGCCGAAGAGGTCCTCGGGCGAGGCCTGGGCCGGCCTCGACGCTCCGAGCGCGAGCGCGAGGGCGATGCTGGCGGACGTTCGGGCTAGGCCGGGCACGCGCTCGTGAGCGTACGCGAGCGCCCGGGCGAGGGACGAGGATTCTCGCGCGGCCCTGCCGAGGGACGAGAATCCTCGCGGGCGCCGTCAGCGGCAGCAGAAGGTCGTCGCGCCCGAGGTCGTGACCGACCCCGCGGCCTTGCCGCCACCCGCCGTGCAGAAGCCCGCGCCGGCCGCAGCCGGCGTCGCGCGCGCGGACCAGGTGCCGCCGTCGATGAGCCCGCTGACGTCCACGCACGCGGTGGTCGAGAGGACGCTGGTCGCGTCGCCTACCGGGCAGGCGTCGAGGTCGTGCAGCGTGTAGCTCCCCCCCGCGCAGCCGACGGGCAGCGGCGAGCAGGTGCACGAGGTGCACGCGCGCGTGTCGGTGGCGCCGGTGTACGCCTCGAGCGGCACGCCCCAGCCGGCCGGACACGACGCGCCGACGGCACCCTGCACGCAAACCTGACCGGCGTAGCTCCCGCTCGCGCGCGGCGCGCAGACGTCGCCCGAGGCGCACCCGCCGCCGCCCGCGAGCGCGCGGCCACACACGTCGTCCTGGCGCTGCCACGTCTCGGTGTTGGGGAACCCGACCGACGAGGCGGGGCACGCGCCGCTGCTCACCTGCGACGCGCTGCCGAGCAGCTTGCACGACA
>CAITLX010000400.1 GCA_903893335.1 uncultured delta proteobacterium
GCCGGCGGCACCCGTCGAAGCGCCGCGCGAGGCGGGCCCGCTGGTCGCGCTCGCGACGGCTCCGACCGCGCTGCACCCGGCGAGCGTGGCCGGCCATGCGCCCCCCCAGGCGAAGGTGGGCGCCGGAACGCAGGTGACGTTCGGGCGCACGGGGGGCGAGGGGAGGCCGCGACGTCTGAGGTGGATCGTCGGCGCCGCGCTCGCCGGCGCCGCGCTGCTCGGCGTGGGCGCGTGGGTCGCAAAGGGGCGTTCGCGACCTCCGACCGCGCCAGCGCCCGACGTGGCGGCAGCGGCGGTCGCGCCGACTGCGCCCGTGCCGACCGTTGCACCGGCTGCGGTCGAGCCCACGCCAACCGTGGCACCGGCGGCGGTGGCGGTCATCGAGCCCGCTCCTTCGGCGAGCGCGGCACCCGCGCTCCCGGTTGCGCGCGTCGCTCCTGCGGCGCGAGCGCAGGCGGTGCCCGCGCCTACGACCGCTCCCGATGCTCCTCCGCCGGGCAAGAAGCCTGGCGGCGTCTCCTTCTCGTCGAGGCAATGATGCGAAAGTTCGTGGGGGCGGGGGCGTTCGCCCTGCTGGTCGCGGTGGCACCGGCGGCGCGGGCGCAGTCGGCCCAGGCGGCCGCGGCCGAGGCGCTGTTTCAAGAGGGCCTCGCCGCTGCGGAGCGCCACGAGCTCGACGTCGCCTGCGCGCGCTTTCGCGACAGCGACAAGGTGGACCCGGCCAACGGCACCAAGCTCGCCCTGGCCGAGTGCGAGGAGAACCGCGGCAAGCTCGCCACGTCGTGGAGCCTCTTCAAGGCGACGCTCGAGAAGCTGCCCCCCACCGACAAGCGCATCGCGACGGTGAAGGGGCGCATCGCCGCGCTCGAGGCGCGTCTGCCGAAGCTCGTGGTGACGATCGCGCCCGACGCGCCGAAGGGCACCACCGTCGCGGAGGGGGAGGCGCCGATGCTCCCCTCGATGTTCGGCCTGGCGCTGCCGACCGACCCGGGCGTGCACACCTTCGTCGTGAAGGCCGACGGCTACGAGGACGCGACGCTGAAGGTCGAGGCGAAGGAGAAGCAGACCGCCACCCTGGTGGCGAAGCCCGGCCCGGCCAAGCGCCTGGCGCCCGTCGTGGTCGCCGCGCCGGTGCAACCCAAGACCGCGGAACCGACGCCGCGTCCGCCGCCGAGCACCCCCGCCCAGGACAACCGCACCGCAGGATGGATCGTGGGAGGGGTGGGCGTCGCCGGGGTCGGTGTGGGCGTCGTGAGCTACATGCTGGCGCTCGGCAAGAAGAGCGTCGCCGACGAAAACTGCAGCGGCGAGCTTCAGCTCTGCAATGCAACCGGGCGCGACGCGGCCGACTCGGCGAAGACGCTCAACGTCGTCACGGTCACGTCGTTCGCGCTCGGCGCCGTCGGCCTCGGCGTCGGCACCTGGATGCTGATCAAACCCTCGCCCGAGCGCACGACGTCGGCGGCGCTGGGCCCGACGCTCGTAGCGGGCGCGCCTGGCTGGGGCGTCGGCGGGACGTGGTGACGCGCCTCCAGTTCTTCGCGACCATCGCCGCGCTCGCGCTGTCGGCAGGCTGCGTGAGCGTCCCCGACTATGCCGTCGGCGACCTCACGGCCGCCAAGCACGACGCCGGCGGAGACGCGAGCGTCGAGGCCGACGCGACGGCCGATGCAGCCACAGACGCGCTGGCCGAGAGCGACGCGCCCGACGATGTCAGCGCCGACCAGGAGGCTGGGGCGGATGCTGCCTGGACGGACGCGACTGGCGACGAGACTTTGGACGCGCCGGATGACGTCAGCATCGAGAACGACGCTGGCTTCGATGCGGCGGACGCCGACGCCGACGCCGATATCGATGGCGGTACAGGGCTCGGATCGCTGGGGCTGGCGTGCGACCCCCCCAGCGCACTCGCCTGCGCGGGGCACGCGCAAAAGCTCGTGCTCGTGTGCGACCCAAGCAGCCACA
>CAITLX010000401.1 GCA_903893335.1 uncultured delta proteobacterium
CTCGCAGCGGCTGTCCTGGCCGCACTTCCCGACGCGGCGGCGATCGTGGCCGCCGCGCTGCCCGACGCGAGCCCCGCCGGCTTGCCCATCGCGATCCCGACCGGCCTCCCGACCGCGATCCCGACCACCCTGCCGACGGCGCTCCCGACGGCCATCCCCACCACGCTGCCGACGGCGATTCCGACGGCGCTGCCGAAGAACCTCCCCGTGTTCAAGCTCCCGCCGGTCGCCCCGAAGAAGTAAGGGCGCGCCGGCGCGCTCAGCGCCGCGGCCGCGGGGCCGTGCGAATCTGCGCGACCGTCCACTCGCCGAGCACGTTGCGCAGCCTCTGGCGCTGCGCGTCGCCGAGCGAACCGATGACCACGAGCGTCGGCCGGTTGCCCTCGTTGACCGCGCGCAGGCCGACGCGCTCGACCGGCGGCCGGGCGACCACGTCGGCGACGTCGTCGAGCAACCGCTTGGGGATGCGACCGCGCACGACGCTCACGCGGCCCGCCGAGATCCGGAGACAAAACAGCTCGTTGGCGCGCGCGAGGGCGACCACCAGCGGCCACGCGAGCGCGGCGAAGGCGAGGGCGACGAGGTAGGGGGACAAGGGGGCGGCGGCGCGCGCGAATCGATTGCTTGACCGGGCGCGGGTGCGGCGGCCATGTTCGCACGCGTGACCGCGCCCGTCGCCACCGAGCTGCGCCTGCCCCGCCGGATCGGGCGGTACACGCTCTTCGATCGCATCGGCCAGGGCGGCATGGCCGAGATCTTCCTCGCGCGCGCCGCCACCGAGCTGGGCGGGTCGCGCCTGGTCGTCGTCAAGCAGATCCTCCCGCAGTTCGCGGAGGTCCCCGACTTCGAGCGCCTGCTGGTCGCCGAGGCCAAGCTCGCCTCGCGGCTCACCCACGCCAACGTCACGCAGGTCTACGACCTCGGACGCGAGGACGGCTGCCTCTTCATCGCGATGCAGTACGTCGAGGGGCTCGACCTCAACGAGCTGCTGCGGCGCTGCGCGAAGTCGCGCACGCCGATGCCGATCCCCTTCGCGCTGCACATCGTGACCGAGGCGCTGCGCGGGCTCGACTACGCGCACCGACGCACCGCCGACGACGGCACGCCGCTCGGCATCGTGCACCGCGACGTCTCGCCGTCGAACGTGCTGGCGAGCTTCGAGGGCGAGGTGAAGGTGTGCGACTTCGGCATCGCGCGCGCCAACGACATCGCCGAGTCGCTCCCCGACGACGCCCTCAAGGGCAAGGCCGGCTACATGAGCCCCGAGCACGCGCGGGGCGAGGCGCTCGACGCGCGCGCCGACGTGTTCGCCGCCGGCATCCTGCTCTGGGAGCTGCTCGCCGGGCGCCGCATGTACAAGGCGCAGCCCGACGGGCCGTCGCTGCTCGAGCTCGCGCGACGCGGCGACGTGCCCCCGCTCGAGCCGCGCGGGCTCGCGCACGAGGCAGAGCTGCACGCCATCGTGGGGCGAGCGCTCGCGCGCGATCGCGACGCCCGCTACCCGAGCGCGCAGGCGATGCTGCGCGACCTCGAGGCGTACGTCGCGAAGGCGGGCCTGGTCACCAGCGGCATCAAGCTCGGCGACTGGATGAGCGCCGAGCTCGGCAGCGAGGTCGTGGCGCAGCGCCGAGCGCGCGAGCGAGCCGCGAAGGCGCTCGAGGCAGGCCCGCTCGCCGAGGTTCGCCCGATCGGCGGCGCGGCCTACGCCAAGACCCCCGCCCCCACCGCGGTCGCGCCCGCGCCGCCCGAGGGCGCGCTCGCGCCCCCATCGGTCGCGAGCTTCGTCCGCGACGCCCCGTCGGGCACGGGCGAGCCCGAGGCGCCGCTACCGGCGCTCCCCGTCGCGCGCGCTCCGTGGGCGGGCTTCGCCGTCGCGGCGGCGCTGCTGGCCATCGCGGCCCTCTGGGCGCTGCTGCGCCCGCGCTGAGGCACCGTGCGACTCGCCGAGGTGGCGGTGCCCATCCCGCTCGGGCGGGCGTTCACCTACGCCGTGCCCGACGCTCTCGCCGAGCGCGTGCAGCCCGGCGTGCGCGTGCTCTGCGACTTCGGCCGCCGCCGCCTGCTCGCCGTCGTCGTCACCGTCGCCGACCGCGAGCTCGCCCCCGCGCTGGTCGGCAAGGTGCGGCCGATCGTGGCGGTGCTCGACGCCGAGCCCGTGCTCGACGCCGAGCTGCTGCCGTTCCTGCGCGAGCTTGGGGCGTACTACTTCGCGCACATCGGCGAGGTGCTGCGCCTCGCGCTGCCCTCGGTCGAGCGCGAGCAGGTGCGCGCGCTCGGCGAGCAGGGGCTGCTCGGCACCGCGCGCGTGCGCGAGGTCGGCGGGCGCATGCGCCAGGTCGCGCGCGCCGTGCCCGCGCCTGCCAACCCAGGCGCGGTGCCGCGCGGGCAGGCCAGCGCGATCCTCGAACACCTGCGCGCGAGCGGCGACCACGAGGTGACCGACCTCGTCGCGTCGTGGGGCAACGCGCGCGCCGCGCTCAAGCGCCTCGTCGCGGCGGGGCTCGCCGAGATCGTCGAGCGCGAGGAGGATCTCGACCCGTTCTTCGCGAACGCGGTGCCGCGCGACGTCCCGCCCGAGGCGACCCCCGAGCAGGACACCGCCGTCGCGGCCATCACCGCGGCGCTCGACGCGGGCGCCGCGCGCGGCTTCCTGCTGCACGGCGTCACCGGCTCGGGCAAGACCGAGGTCTACCTGCGCGCGATCGCCGCCTGCCGCGCCGCCTCGCGCGGCGCGCTCGTGCTCGTGCCCGAGATCGCCCTCACCCCGCAGCTCGTCTCGCGCTTCCGCGCGCGCTTCGGCGACGATCTCGCCGTCATCCACAGCGGCCTCACCGACCGCGAGCGGCACGCGATGTGGCAGCGCCTGCGCGGCGGGCAGGTGCACGTGGCGATCGGCGCGCGCTCGGCGCTCTTCGCGCCCGTCACGCGGCTCGGCCTGGTCGTCGTCGACGAGGAGCACGACGGCTCGTTCAAGCAGGAGGAGGGCACGCGCTACCACGCGCGCGACATGGCGCTGCTGCGCGCGCACCGCGCCGGCGCGGTCTCTGTGCTCGGCTCGGCCACGCCCTCGCTCGAGACCGAGGCGCTCGCGCGCGCGGGGCGCCTCGGGCGCCTCGTGCTGCCGGGTCGCGCGCACCGCGCCGCGGTGCTGCCGCGCGTCGAGCTCGTCGACCTCAAGCGCATCGGCGCCGGGCCGTCGGGCCACAAGCTGCTCTCGCTGCCGCTGCACCGCGCGCTCGAACGCACGCTGGCGGCCGGCGAGCAGGCGATCCTCTTCCTCAACCGACGCGGCTTCGCGCCCGCGGTGCTGTGCGAGTCGTGCGGCGCCATCGCCGAGTGCCCCGCGTGCGCCGTCGCGCTCACCTTCCACCGCCCGCGCGGCGGCCGCGTGCGCTGCCACTACTGCGACTACGACTCCTCCGTCGGCTCCTGCGCGAAGTGCGGCTCAGCACGCTTCTCGCTCGAGGGGCTCGGCACCGAGCGCCTCGAGGAGACGGTGGCGCAGGCCTTCCCCACCGCGCGCGTGGCGCGCCTCGACCGCGACGTGGCCGCCGGCGAGGGGGCCGAGGCGGTGATCGCGCGCATGCGCGCCGGCGAGATCGACGTCCTGGTCGGCACGCAGATGGTGACCAAGGGGCACGACCTGCCGCGCGTCACGCTCGTCGGCGTCGTCAACGCCGACTCGTCGCTCGCGCTGCCCGAGTTCCGCGCCGCCGAGCGCACGTTCCAGCTGCTCGTGCAGGTGGCCGGCCGCGCGGGCCGCGCCGATCGCCCGGGGCTCGTGATCGTGCAGACGCGCGACCCCGAGCACCCTGCGGTCGCGTTCGCCGCGCGCCACGACGTCGTCGGCTTCATCGAGCGCGAGCTCGCCGACCGCCAGGAGCTCGGCTACCCGCCGTTCGCGCGGCTCGCGCTGGTGCGCGTCGAGGCGATGGACGAGGCGCTCGCCGCGGACACCGCGCGCGCGTTCGCCGACCGCGCGGCTGCGACCGAGCCAGTCGTCAGCGGCGACATCGACGTCCAGGGCCCCGCGCCTGCGCCGCTCGCGCGCCTGCGCGGGCGATACCGCTTCCGCGTGCAGCTTCGCGGCGCCGACCGCGCGCGCCTGCGGCTGGTGCTCGCCGCGCTCGCCCGCCTGCGCGACGAGCTGCACGACCGCCGCGTGCGCGTCACGCTCGACGTCGACCCCGTGCAGATGATGTAGGTTGGCGGCCGTGGATCGCCAGCTCGCTCGTGCGCTCGCGCTCGCGGCAGGCCTCGCGTGCGGGGTCGTCGCGAGCCCCGCCTCCGCCTTCGAGCGGCAGTGGCACGCGGGGCTCGACGCAGGCGGCGCGGCGCTCGACGCGGGCGACCGCTCGCTCGGCTTCGGCGGCGGCGCGCACCTCGGCTACGGGCTCGACGACGCGTGGAACGCGATGCTCGAGGTCGACGTCACGCGACACCCCTCGCAGTCGATGACGGTCGCGAGCGGCGCGGTCGGCGTCGCGTACACGCTCGACGTGCTGCGCTGGGTGCCGTACCTCGGCGTGCTCGGCGGCGGCTACTGGCTCGGCGACGGCGCGACGTCGCGCACGGCGCCCGGCGTGCAGCTCGCGCTCGGCGTCGACTACCAGTGCACGCGCCACTTCGCGCTCGGCGCGCAGCTTCGGCTCCACCAGGTGTTCGCGGCCGAGCCGCTCGGCACCACGTCGTACGCGACCACGTTCGCGCGCGCCGAGTGGACCTGGGGCTACTGAGCCGCGACCGCGCGCTTCAGCCCCGCACCTGTCGAGCCGCGGCAGCGCGCTTCAGCCCGCACCTGTCGAGCCGCGACCAAGCGCTTCAGCCCAGCACCTGGCGCGCGAGGCCGGGCACGTCGGTGACGATGCCGTCGACGCCGAGCGCCGCGAGCCGCTCCATCGTGGTCGGGTCGTCGACCGTCCACACGTTCACCGCGCGCCCCGCGGCGTGCCAGCGCGCGAGCCGGGCGGGCGTCACGAGCGACGCCTCGGGGTGCACGGCGTCGGCGCGCACGAGCGCCGCCGGCCAGCCGGCGGCCAGCCACGGGCGCTCGGCCTCGACGAGCAGCCCGCACGGGATGCGCGGCACGAGCCACGCGAAGTAGGCGACCAGCGCCGGGTCGAAGCTCGACACGAGCAGCCACGCGTCGGCCTCGGGCTGCGCGGCGAGCACGCGCGCGACCGCGCGCACGAGCGCGCCGCGGTCGGGCACGTCGCGCTTGATCTCGACGTTGACCCGCATGCGCGCGTCGCGCGCCCACGCGAGCACCTCGCGCAGCTGCGGCACCCGATCGCCGTCCTCGAGCTCGACCTGCGCGAGCTCGCCCCACGCGAGCGCCGCGACCGCGCGCGTGTCGCGCCCGCCGGTCGTCCTCGCGAGGTCCTCGTCGTGGTGCACGACGATCTCGCCCGAGCCGCAGAGCCGCACGTCGAGCTCGACGCCGTCGGCGCCCAGGTCGGCCGCGCGCTCGAAGGCCGGCATCGTGTTCTCGGTGCGCTCGCCGCGCACCCCGCGGTGCCCGTAGACGTGCGGGCGAGCCCCCGACGCGCGCCGCCAGGCCGCCGCGCTCACGGTCCGTCGAGCTCGCGGGCGATCTCCAGGGCGAGCGCCTGCGCGCGCAGGATGTCGCCGGGCGACAGCGCGATCGCTCCGACCACCGGGTGCCCGCCGCCGCCGTGCCGGCTGCAGATCGCCGAGATGTCGTGGCGGCGCTCGACGCCGCTCCACGGGTTGTAGCCGACCGAGATCTTGCAGCGCGTCTTGCCGCGCGAGACCATCACCGAGTAGGCGCTGGAGGGAAACAGCGCGTAGGTCACGAACTTTCCGGCGACGTCGATGACCTCGCCCGTCAGGTCGACGTAGACGACCGAGCCGAGCACCGTGCTCGTCGCGCGCACCTTCGTGACGAACGCCTCGTGCGCCGCGCGCAGCGGCAGCCAGCGCTGCACCACCCAGTCGAGCCGCGCGACCTCGTCGAGCGGACGCTCGAGCAGCAGCGGGACGATCTGCGCGAGGAACGCGTCGTCGCCGTGGTGCTCGGCCACGGTCATGAGCCACAGCGCGGGCTCCTCGCGCGCGACGGCCATCTCGGCGCTCGGGAAGCGCGCGGCGTCGATGACCTCGGCCCACCGCACGAGCTCGGCGATGTGCGCCGGCTCGTCGAGCCCGAACTTGGCGCGCGACACGTCGTGCACGAGCTTGGTGCACGAGCCGTACGCGTCGTCGTGGAACTTGTGCTCGCCGCCGTCGGCGAGGAAATCGTCGCGGTCCTCTCCCGAGGCGAACGCCGTCTTGTGGTGGTCGAAGTACCACCCGAGGCGCGGGCTGGCCGTGTAGCGAAAGTCGAGGATGGCGTTCTGGTCGCCGACGAGCAGCGCCGGATCGACGCCCCCCTGCTGCGGCCCGTAGCCGCACGACCGGTACGCGTAGCTCGCACCCTTGGCGCCGAGCTCGCGCAAGAGGCGCGTGAAGAGCGCGGCCGAGCACATGCCGTCGAAGCAGTGGCCATGCGTCGCGACCACAACCGAACGCGTCGACTCGAGTGCCATGGCGAGCGCTTCTAGCATGGCCCCGCGGCGCGGCTCGCGCCCATGCCGCCGACGGTCCGAGATCCTCCAGCCCACCGCGGAGGTGGTGTAAGGTTCACCCCTCCGCGGAGGTCCTGCGGACACGAGGGAGAGACGAGCAATGCGGACGACGTGGGCGTCGACGACCTGGGGTGGCGCGCTTCTTCTTTGCGCGTGGGGCTGTGGGGCCAACAAGCCGGCGGACGCGCCGCCTGCCTACGGCGGCGGGGCCAACGCGCAGTTCGGCGCAGCCGCGGGACAGCCCGGCGCGCAGCCGGCGCCTTACGGGGCAGGCGCCCCGCAAGGTGCGTACGGGCAGCAGGGCGCCTACGGGCAGCCCGCCGCGCAGCCTGCCCCCTACGGGGCTCCCGCTCCCTACGGCGCGCCGCAAGGTGCCGGCACCGGTGACGCACCGGCCGCCGGGGCTCCCGCCGGCCAGCCCGACCTCGCCGGCATGATCGGCGGCATGGTCGCGCAGGGCGCCGCGGCGCTCGGCGCCATGGGCGGCGGCGCGCCCGGCACCGACCCCGTCGCGCTCGGCATCAAGGCCACCGCGCAGCAGCAGGCCCCCGGCATGAAGGCCGACGGCCCCATCACCAAGCTCACGCTTCAGCCCGGCGCGCACGGCCAGGCGAGCTTCACGCTCCAGCCGGGCAAGTGCTACGCGTTCGTCGCGTTCGGCATGCTCGGCGTGCAGCAGCTCGCGCTCCACCTCGGCGCGCCCCCCAGCCCCATCCCCGGCATGCCCAGCGTGGTGCCCCCGCAGGAGGGCGTCTCCAACGGCCCGACGGCCGTCATCGGCGGCGGCGGGCAGTGCGTGCGCAACCCGCTGCCTCTCCCCGTTCCCGCACAGATCGACGTCGAGATGAAGGCCGGCCAAGGCCAGGTCGGCGTGCAGGCCTACAGCAAATGACCCCGACCGGAGCTTCGATCATGACGACCCCCTCGTTCTTCTCATCCGTTTCGTTCCGCACCGGCGCCCTCGCGGTCGCCTCCGTCGCCCTGCTCGCAGGGTGCCCCCCGAAGCCCGCCGCGACGCCCGATCCGCAGCAGCCGGGGGCCTACCCGCAGCAGCAGCAGC
The DNA here is from genome assembly GCA_903893335.1 of uncultured delta proteobacterium. GTDB lineage: Bacteria > Myxococcota_A > Polyangia > Polyangiales > Polyangiaceae > CAITLX01. The sequence goes on from CAITLX010000401.1 coordinate 7,648, forward strand.
CCTACGGCCAGCAGCAGCCCGGCGCGTACCCGCAGCAGCAGCCTGCGTACGGCCAGCAGCAGCCCGGCGCCTACCCGCAGCAGCAGCAGCCTGCGTACGGACAGCAGCAGCCCGGCGCTTACCCGCAGCAGCAGCAGCCCTACGGGCAGCAGCCTGCGTACGGTCAGCCCCAGCCCGGCGCGGCGCCTCCGCCGGCCCAGCCCGGAGCCTTCCCGTTCCCGGGCATGGCGCAGCCCGGCGCGCAGCCCGCCGCTCCCGGCGGCGCGCAGGCGCTCGATCCCTCGGCAGCCACCGCGCTCAAGATGATGCTCGGCCAGCGCCAGGGCACCGAGGCCAAGGGCATGAAGGCCGAAGGCGACCCCATCGCCGGGCAGCTCCAGGAGGGCGGCGTCATCACCGCGCAGTTCACGATGCTGCCGGGCCGCTGCTACCAGGTGCTCGGCCAGGGCATCGGCGTGCAGCAGCTCGACCTGTCCATCACCGGCCAGTCGCCGATCTCCGTCCCCGGCATGCCGGCCCTCGCCGTGCCGGTCGCGCAGTCCTCGACGCAGGGCGCCAACGCCAGCACCAGCCCGCCCAACCTCTGCGTCTCCAACCCCTTCCCCGTGCCGGGGCAGGTGACGCTGGCGCTCAAGGCCACGCGCGGCGGCGGCATGGTCGTCGCGCAGGTCTACGCGAAGGCGAAGTAACTCCTCTCCCACAACCCCGACACCGCGCCCACGCGCGGTCCGATGGGGCGCCCCATGGCGCCCCATCGTTCCTTTCGCGTCCTCGATCTCGACTACCCGGCTGCGCTCCGCGCGCTCCCCTCGCCGCCCGACCCGCTCTGCGTGCGCGGCGAGCTCCCCCCGGCCCCGTACGGCGGCGTCGCGATCGTCGGCACGCGCGAGCCCACGCCCGACGCCGCGAGGTTCGCGCGTGAGCTCGCCGGCACGCTCGCGCGCCTCGGGGTCGTCGTCTGGTCCGGCGGCGCGCTCGGCATCGACGCAGCCGCGCACGAGGGCGCGCTCGCCGCCGGCGGGCCGACCGTCGTCGTCACGGGCACGGGGCTCGACCACTGTTTTCCGCCCGAGCACGCCGCGCTCTTCGACCGCGTGGTCGCGAGCGGCGGCGCGCTCGTCTCCCCCTTCGCGCCCGAGCAGCCCGCGACGACCTGGACGTTCCTGCGCCGCAACCCGGTGCTCGCGGCGCTCACCCGCGCGCTCGTCGTCGTGCAGGCGCCCCTGCGCAGCGGCGCCCGCTCGGCGGCGGCGGCGGCGCGGCGCCTCGGCCGCCCCCTGTACGTCGTGCCCGCCGCCCCCTGGGACACCCGCGGGCTCGGGTGCCTCGCCGAGATCGAGCGCGGCGCCACGCCGCTCACGCGCGTGCCGCGCCTGCTCGAGGCTCTCGGACTTTCGACCCCCGACGCGCCGGCGGAGGGCTCGGGGCACGCGCCAGCACCGGCTGCGGGGGCCCCGCGCTCGGCGGCGCTCGAGGCCGCGATCGCCGCGCTCGACCCGACCGCGCGCCGCGTGCTCGATGCGCTCGGCGAGCACCCCGCGCACGTCGACGAACTGTGCGTCCGGACGGGCCTCGAGGCGCGCGTCGTGCAGCAGGTGATCTTGACGCTGACCCTCGAAGCCGTACTAGTAGAGGGCTCCGCCGGGCTCTATATGCCGGCAACTCGTTGAAATAGCTCAGGTTTACAGCATTTTGCCCGCGTCGCAGTCCGACGCCGGCCCCTCTTCCCGTCCGAAAGCACCCGCTTCCATGGCCGCCAAGACCCTCGTCGTCGTCGAGTCCCCCGCCAAGGCGAAGACCGTCAAGAAGTACCTCGGAGCCGGCTACGAGGTGCTCGCCTCGAAGGGTCATGTGAAGGACCTGCCGAAGAAGCTCGGCGTCGACGTCGAGCACGACTTCACCGAGACCTACGAGGTCATCGACGTGAAGGCGAAGGTGCTCGCCGAGCTCAAGGCGGCCTCGAAGTCGGCCCAGCACCTCCTGCTCGCGACCGACCCCGATCGCGAGGGGGAGGCCATCGCGTGGCACCTGTCCGACGAGCTGGCGCGCCCCGACCTCACGGTGCGCCGCGTCGAGTTCCACGAGATCACGAAGAAGGGCGTCGAGCTCGGCGTCGCCCACCCGCGCGACCTCGACACCCACCTGTACGACGCGCAGCGCGCGCGCCGCGTGCTCGACCGCATCGTCGGCTACGACGTCTCGGCGCTCGTCTGGTCGAAGCTCGCGTTCGGGCTGTCGGCGGGGCGCGTGCAGTCGGTCGCCCTGCGCCTCATCGTCGACCGCGAGCGCGAGGTCGAGGCCTTCGTGCCCGAGGAGTACTGGAACATCGGCGCGTGCGTGCTCGGCAGCAACCGCCCGCCGTTCGTCGCGCGCCTCGCCTCCGCCGACGGCGAGAAGCTCGAGGTGACGCGCGGCGAGAAGGCAGGCGCCGTGCGCGCCGACCTCGAGGGGGCGACCTACCGCGTCGCCAAGGTCGTCAAGCGCGAGCAGAAGCGCCGCGCGCCCGCGCCGTACACGACGTCGAAGCTCCAGCAGGACGCGACCTCGTACCTGCGCTTCACGACCAAGCGCACCATGCAGATCGCGCAGGGGCTCTACGAGGGCATCGACCTCGGCAAGGACGGCGGCCCGGTCGGCCTCATCACCTACATGCGTACCGACTCGGTGCGCGTGAGCACCGACGCCATCGACGCCGTGCGCGCGACCATCACCGAGCTGTTCGGCGCCTCGCACCTGCCCGACACGCCGAACCTCTACAAGGCGAAGAAGAACGCGCAGGAGGCCCACGAGGCCATCCGCCCGACGTCGATGGAGTTCCCGCCGAGCGTCGTGCAGAAGCACCTCAAGGACGAGCAGTTCAAGCTCTACAAGCTCATCTGGGAGCGCTTCATGGCCTCGCAGATGGCCCCCGCGGTCTACGACCAGACGGGCGTCGACATCGAGGCGACGCCGCGCGACGGCGGCGCCGCGCACCGCGTGTACGGCATGCGCGCGAGCGGGCGCACGCTCAAGTTCGGCGGCTGGCTCGAGGCCTACGGCCGCGGCGTCGAGGCGCCCAAGCAGCTCGCCGGCGAGGACGAGGTCGACGAGCCCGAGGCGGGCCAGGCAGCGGCTGCCGCGGTCGAGGTCTCGCTCGAAGAGAGCGCGGACGCGACCCTCCCCGAGCTCACCGAGGGCGAGACGCTCGCGCTCGTGAGCCCGCCGGGCGTGGTCGCCGAGCAGAAGTTCACGCAGCCGCCCGCGCGCTACAACGAAGGCTCGCTCGTGCGCGAGCTCGAGAAGCGCGGCATCGGGCGCCCCGCGACGTACGCCGAGATCATCGCGAAGGTGCAGGCGCGCGACTACGTCGAGAAGCTCGCGTCGGGCGCGTTCCAGCCGAGCACGCTCGGCAAGTTCGTCGTCGATGGCCTGGTCTCCGGCCAGCTCGACTTCATGGACCCCAACTTCACCGCGACCATGGAAGAGGAGCTCGACGAGGTCGAGCGCGGCCACGTCGGCCGCGTGGCGATGCTTCGCCGCTTCTACGACCGGTTCAAGCAGCAGCTCGACGCCGCCAAGAAGCAGAAGCGCTGGGCGCCCGAGCCGACGCCGACCGACAACAAGTGCCCCGAGTGCGGCGAGCCGATGCTCAAGCGCTGGAGCAAGAACGGCTGGTTCCTCGGCTGCACGGCGTACCCCAAGTGCAAGACGACGCAGGACCTCGGCCAGGACGGCACGCGCACGACGCCGCTGCCGGTGAAGATGACCGACGAGATCTGCCACGAGTGCGGCAAGCCCATGGTCATCAAGGCCGGCCGCTACGGCGAGTTCCTCTCGTGCTCGGACTACCCGACGTGCAAGGCCACGCGCCCGGTGCCGATGGGCATCGCGTGCCCGAAGTGCGGCGGCCAGCTCATCGAGGTGCGCTCGCGCAAGCGCGGCGGCCGCACGTTCTACGGCTGCTCGAACTACGCCGCCGCGGCCAAGTGCGAGTTCAAGCTGTGGCAGAAGCCGGTGCCCGAGCCCTGCCCGTCGTGCGGCGCGGCGTTCCTCGTGCGCGGCGGCGGCAAGAAGGCGCCCGTGCTCGCGTGCTCGACCGAGGGCTGCGGGTTCAAGAAGCCCGTCGTGGACGAGCCTCGCCCGGACGCCGCAGCGGCGGCCGGCTGACCCGTGCCGACCGTCACCGTCGTCGGCGCGGGCCTGGCCGGCTGCGAGGCCGCTTGGCAGCTCGCCGAGCGCGGCATCGACGTCGAGCTGCTCGAGCAGAAGCCCAAGCGCCGCACCCCGGCGCAGTCGACCGACGCGCTCGCCGAGCTCGTGTGCTCCAACTCGATGCGCGGCGCGGCGCTCGCCAACGCGGTGGGGCTGCTCAAGGAGGAGCTTCGCCGCGCGGGCTCGCTCGTGCTCGCGGCAGCCGACGCGACGCGCGTGCCGGCGGGCGGCGCGCTCGCGGTCGATCGCGAGAAGTTCGGCGCCTGGGTCACCGAGCGCATCACGGCGCACCCGCGCATCCGCCTGCACCACGACGAGGTGCTCGCGATCCCCGCCGCGCGCCCGTGCATCCTCGCGACCGGCCCGCTGACGGGCGACGCGCTGGCGAGCGACCTCGGGCGCGCCGTCGGCGCCGAGCACCTCGCCTACTACGACGCCATCGCGCCCATCGTCGCGGCCGACTCGATCGACACGGCGAAGGTGTGGAAGCAGTCGCGCTGGGACAAGGGCTCGGAGGACGGCGACGAGGCGGCGTACATCAACTGCCCGTTCGACGGCCCGGGCTACCGCGCCTTCGTCGCCGCGCTGCGCGCCGCCGAGAAGGTGGCGCCGCGCGCGTTCGAGGACGTGCGCTACTTCGAGGGGTGCCTGCCCATCGAGGTCATGGCCGAGCGCGGCGAGGAGACGCTCGCCTTCGGGCCCATGAAGCCGGTCGGCCTCACCGACCCGCGCACCGGGCTGCGTCCGCACGCGGTCGTGCAGCTTCGCCCCGAGGACAACGCGCTGACCGCGTACAACCTCGTCGGGTTCCAGACGCGCATGACGTGGACGGCGCAGGCCGAGGTGCTGCGCACCATCCCGGGGCTCGAGCAAGCCGAGTTCCTGCGATTCGGCGCCGTGCACCGCAACACGTTCCTCGACGCGCCGCGGCTGCTCGACGGCACGATGCAGCTGCTCGCGCTGCCGGGCGTCTACGTCGCGGGGCAGCTCGCCGGCGTCGAGGGCTACGTCGAGAGCACCGCGGCGGGGCTCGTGTGCGCCATCCGCCTCGCGGGGGAGCTTCTCGGCGCGCCCGTGCCGCCGCCTCCCGCGACGACGGCGCTCGGCGGCATCACCGGACACCTCGCCCGCGCGGTGCCGCGCTACCAGCCGTCGAACGTGACCTGGGCGCACCTCCCGCCCTTCGGCGACCGTCGCATGCGCAAGCACGAGCGCTACGAGCGCATGGCCGAGCGCGCCCTCGCGCACCTCGACCCGTGGCTCGCGGCCATCGGCGTCGCGACGCCGCCGACCCGCCCGGTTTGACCCTCACGACGAGGCACCACTAGACTCGCGGTCCGAGGGCGCATGAAGGCGTGCACAAAGTGCGGGCTGCACTACCCGAACGACAGCACGTTCTGCTTCGTCGATGGGGCGACGCTCGACCCGCTGCTCGACCAGCACGTGGGCACGACGCTCTCGGGGCGCTACCTCATCGAGGACGTGCTCGGCGAGGGGGGCATGGCCACCGTCTACCGGGCGCGCCACAAGCTGGTCGACCGGCCGTGCGCGGTGAAGATCCTCAACCCGTCGCTCAGCAAGGACCGCGTCGTGCGCGAGCGCTTCCGCCGCGAGGCGAAGGCGGCCCAGAGGCTCTCGCACCCCAACATCATCGAGATCTTCGACCAGGGCGAGAGCGAGGACGGCACCGCGTACCTCGTGATGGAGCTGCTCGAGGGCACCTCGCTCGCGCACGCCATCGGCGAAGGGCCCATGCCGCTCGGCCGCGCGCTGCCCGTCATGATCCAGATCGCGCGCGCGCTCGCGCGCGCCCACGACTTCGGCGTCGTGCACCGCGACCTCAAGCCCGAGAACGTCTTCCTCTCGCGACGCCCCGACGGGACCGACCTCGCCAAGCTGCTCGACTTCGGCATCGCGCGCTCGGCGCAGGACGCGCGGCTCACGAGCGCCGGCGAGGTGTTCGGCACGCCGCAGTACATGGCGCCCGAGCGCATCACGTCGATCGACGCGGGCGCCCCGAGCGACCTCTACGCGCTCGGCGTCCTGTTCTACGAGATGCTGACGGGGGTGCTGCCGTTCGACGCGCCCGACATCCCCACGTTCTTCCTCAAGCACCTCAAGGAGCCCGCGCCGCCGGTGCGCAAGCTGGCGCCGACCACGCCCGAGGCGCTCGAGCGGCTGCTGCTCGACCTCATGGCGAAGGACCCGCGCGAGCGCCCCGTGGACGCGCACCGCGTACACGGCGAGCTCGTCGCCATCGCGCGCGCAGCCGGCGTCGCCGTGCCGCCCGACGTGGACACCGAGGAGCCGAGCTCGCGCGGCCCCGCGCCCACGCTCCCCCCCGTCGCGATCGACCGCTGGGCGCGCCGCACGCTCGTGTTCGCGCAGATGCTGACCACCGCCTACGGGCAGTCGGCGCCGCCCGAGCTCATGCGGCTGCTCGAGGCCGTCCGCGTCTCGGTGCGCGAGGTCACGCGGCTGCGCAGCGTCTCGCTCGGCGAGCAGCGCGATCTCGGGGCGCTCGAGCAGCGCGGGCGCGACGGCCGGCAGCGCTTCGGCTTCGCCGTCGATGCGCTCGGCGTCGACGCGTCGCGCGCCCGCGACGAGGCCCGCGCCGCCACCGCGGCGTCCGCCAAGCACACCGCCAGCGTCGAGCAGGTGCGCCAGGGCGTGCTGCTCGCGCAGCGCGAGGTCGTGACGTGGGAGGGGCGCTCGGGCATGCGCGAGCCCTCGACGGGGCTGCGCGACGCCTACACGCGCGCGGCCAAGGCCGTCGAGGCGTGGCGCGTGGCGCGCGAGGCGCAGGTGGCAGCCGAGGCGCTGGCCGCGGGCAAGACGCGCGAGGTGGCCGACCTCGAGTTCCAGATCCAGGAGCTTCGCACGGCGCTCGCGAGCCTCGAGTCGGGCATCGAGGCCGACGTCGCGCGCGGCCAGGAGCGCCTGTCCGAGCTCGACCGCGAGACCGACCGCACGCAGGCCGAGCTCCTGCGGCTCGCGACCGAGTTCTGCGCGCCGCTGCGGCAGCTGCCCGCGCTCGGCGCGCTGTTCCGCGAGCTCGAGGCCGACGCGGCCTGACCCTTCCCTGCGCCCGAGGCCGACGCGGCGTGCCTACCGCCGCCGCAGGCTGTGGTCGCCGAGCAGCGCGAGGTAGTCGGGGGTGCCGCGAGGCTGCAGCCCGCGGCGCACGCTGGGAGCGGCGTCGCCGAGGTGCTCGCACAGCCGCTCGATCTCAAGCGCGGCGGGCTTCGGCAGCGTCGCGGCGACCGCGTCGCACGCGTCTCCCAGCGTGGCGACGCCGGTGCCGTCGAGGTGCCCGCGCCGCGCGAGGTCGAGGTACGAGCGCAGGAGCTGATCGCCGTCGAAGCGGTGGCGCACGACGAGATCGGCGGCGACGCGCAGCACCGAGTCGGCCGTCAGGCGGCCGTCCTCCTGCAGCACGAACGCGGCTTGCAGGTAGTTGTAGAACGGGACGAGGCGCGGTGCGTAGGGCTCGAAGTCTCGAGGCGCGCGCTGCCGGTCGAGGTGGATGAGGATGCGCTCGACGGCCTCGCCGCGCTCGATGAGGCGCGTGGCGCGCTGCGCGTCGACGATGGCCTCGGCGTACGAGCGGTTGGCCACGAGGATGCGCTCGAGCTCGGCGTCGCCGACGCGCCCCGCGACGACGTCGGCGTACAGCGAGTAGACGAACGCGTCCGACTCGCTGTCGTCGCCGAGCAGCACCTCGCCGACGACCTCGCCCGACGCCTGGCGCTGCGGCGCGAGCGCCGCCCGCGCGCCGAGCAGCGCCGGCAGCTTGTAGCCCAGCTGATCGCGCAGCGCGCGCAGCCGGAAGCGGAGCAGGTTCTGCAAGTTGGGCTTGAGCGTGAGCTCGTCCCACCGCACGCCGTCGAGGCGCAGCTTCTTCTCGATGCGGCCGCGCATCTGCTCGGGGCTCCCCGAGAGGATGTGGATGGCGGCGCCGGTCGCGGCGATCTCGCAGAGCAGCGTGGCCGCCCCGGGGACGGTGCGCTTCTGCTCGGGCGTCTCGAGCGCGGTGCGCACGAGGTCGCGCAGCGTGTCGAACTCGGTCCGCAGGTACGTCTTGTCGAGGTCCCAGCGCGCGACGAAGGGGGTCATCGCTCGTGCAGCGCGCCCTGGGCCCGGAGGTCGGCGGCCAGGCTCGTCGCGCCGAGGTCCATCGCCAGCGAGATGGCCTCCGCGAGGTGCGACGCCGCCTCGCTCTTGCGCCCGAGGCGCGACGCCACGCCGGCGAGCGCGCCGAGCGCGCGCGCGCGCTCCTCGGTCGCCGGGGGGGCGAGGGCGATGGCCTCGCGCAGCACCGCCTCGGCGTCGGCCAGCTCACCGGCGCGGGCGAGCGTGTCGCCGAGCTTGCGCGAGAACAGCAGCAGCGCGCGCTCCGGGTCGTCGAGGTCGGCGCCGCTCGAGCGCACGACATCGACGCCGGTGCGCAGCGCGCTCGCGGCCGTCGCGAGATCGCCGCGCGCCGCGGCGCGATCGGCCAGACGGTCGAGCTGCAGCAGCGCCTCGAGGGGACGGCCGCCGTGCACGTTGCGGCGAGCCCGCACCTCGAGCGGGAGACCCCGCACCTCGGCGAGCCGCGCCGCGCGCGCGTAGAGATCGCGGCGCACCGCCGCCGGCGTCGCCGCGTGCACGAGCTCGCGCACCAGCGGGTGCGCGACGCGGCAGGTGTCGCCGTCGCGCTCGACGAGGCCGGCGGCGACGAGCGTCGCCACCCCCTCGATGACCGACGCGCCGACCGACTTCGTCGTCGCGCGGACCATCGCCCCCTCGGGCACGAGCGCCTGCACCTCGCGAAGCTCCGGCGCCTCGCCGAGCACGGCGATGACCTGCAGCACGTGGCGCGCGGCCGACGGCACGCGCTCGAGCCTCGCGAGCACGAGGTCCGAGAGGCGCACGGGGGGGTCGCTGCCCCCCTCGGCGACGAAGCGCACGAGCTGATCGAGGTAGAGGGGCGCGACGCGGCCGGACGGGTCGGCGGCGAGCACCTCGCGCGGGATGGTGACGCCGGCGACGATGCGCGCGGCGTGGCTCGCGGCGATGCCGGCCACGAGCCTCGCGGGGCAGCTCTCGGGCCAGCGGGGGTCGAAGCGCGGCGCGTGCACGGCGAGCACCAGCGCAGGCACCGACGGGTGCGCGGACACGAGCTCGGCGAACGCCGCGCGGCTCGCGCCGTCGGCGCAGTCGTAGTCGTCGAGCATGAGCACGACGCGCTCGGCGCGGGCGCCCGCGAGCGCCTTGCGCAGCGCCCACACGAGCGCGGCGGCGGTCGCGTCGCGACGCGCGTGCGGGCTCACGTTGCCCGCGGCGACGTCGCGCGACCGGAAGACCTCGGCGAGGCCGAGCCGCGCGTCCGCGTCGTCGCGCGGCCACGCGGACTCGTCGCCGCCGCCGACGGGGAGCCCCGCGAGCGTGGCGATGGCGCGGCGCACGACGTAGTTGCCGACCTCGGCGCCCCACGGGTCGGGGCGCACGACGACGACGACGTCGCCCGCCGCGCGCATCTTCTCGCCGACCTCGTGCAGCAGGCGCGTCTTGCCGGCGCCGGCTTCGCCGACGATGCGCGCCGCGACGAGGGTGCCGCGCACCTCGGTGCGGCGCTCGGCGACCCACGCGACCTCGTCGGAGCGCCCCGCGAACGGCAGGGGCAGCGACGGCAGGTCGGGCGCGGCAGGCTCGGCGGGGGCCTCGCGCGTCGCGCTGCGCCCGTCGCGCGTGTCCTCGCCGATGCGCTCTCCGCACGCGGGGCAGAAGCGGCTCGCGGCCGGCAGGCTCGCACCGCAGACACCGCAGCGCGCCGAGGAGGTGATCCGCAGCGGGAGGAGGTCCGGCAGCGTCGCCTCGAGCGCCGCCGCGAACTCGTCGGCCGTCTGCCAGCGATCCTCGGGCGACTTCTCGAGCGCGCGCCGCACCACGTCGGCGAGCGACGCGGGGACGTGCCGCTCGGGCGCGATGCGCCGCGGGTCGGGGGCAGGCGCGGAGAGGTGCATCAGCACCACCTCCGTCGGCGAGTCGCCGACGAACGGCAGCCGGCCGGTGATCAGCTGAAAGAGCATCACGCCCACGCCGTAGAGGTCGCTGCGCGGGTCGGTCGCGTCGCCGCGCCCCTGCTCGGGGGCCATGTAGTCGGGCGTGCCGCAGACGATGCCCGGCGCGGTGATCGAGCGCTGGCTGGCCGCGTCCCCCTCGAGCGTCTTGGCCAGACCGAAGTCGACGACCTTCACGAGATCGCGCCCGGTGCGCGACGGCTCGACGATGACGTTCTCGGGCTTCAGGTCGCGGTGCACGATGCTGAGCAGGTGCGCGTCGCCGAGCGCCGCGAGCACCTGGCGCACGATGTCGACGACGCGCGCGAGCGGCAGGGCGCCGTCCTCGTGCACCACCCGGGCGAGGTCGCGCCCGCGCAGGAACTCCATCACCAGGTACAGCTGCCCCTCGGGCGTGCGCCCGAAGTCGATGATGGCCACCGAGTTGGGGTGGTTGAGGCGGCTGGCGGCGCGCGCCTCGTTGATGAAGCGCGCGGAGGTGTTGGCGTCGCCGGCGAGGTGGGGGTGCACCAGCTTGACGGCGACCGTGCGCCCGAGCGCGTTCTGCGCGGCGCGGTACACGCGCCCCATGCCCCCCACGCCGACGAGGTCGATGATCTCGTAGCCGCCCGGGAGCGTGACGCCGACGAGCGGGTCGTTGTCTGGGTCCGGCAGCGCGCCCACGCCGAACGAGGCGCCGCAGGCGGCGCACGAGAGCGCGAGGACGTCGCTGGGCCGGCCACACGAGGGACACGACTTCATGGCAGCGGCGCGAGGGTACACCAGC
>CAITLX010000402.1 GCA_903893335.1 uncultured delta proteobacterium
CCGCGTTTTGCGTGTCGAGGCGACCCTCTCGATCGAGGTGGACCGCGTTTTGAGGGTCGAGGCGACCCTCACGATCGAGGTGGACCGCGTTTTGAGGGTCGAGGCGACCCTCTCGATCGAGGTGGACCGCGTTTTGAGGGTCGAGGCGACCCTCCCGATCGAGGTGGACTGCGTTTTGAGGGTCGGGCCGCCCCGAAATTTCGAGGTCGCCTCGCGAAATGGGGTCGAGCCGACCCGGAAATCGCAGCTCACCTCGAAAAATTGGCTCGCCTCGACCCGGTTTTCGCGGTCCACCTCGAAACTTCGCGTGAGGTTGAGGCCCAAATCGCGGTCCACCTCGAAATTTTGGGTTGGGGCGACCCTCCGGAGGCAGTCCAGGTCGATTTTCGGAGTCGGCCCGAGCCTCGGAGTGGGGTTGATCTCGGTTTTTCGGGCGATTGGCGTCGTGCGGGTCGAGCGGGGGGTGGAGGGCGCGCGACCCGCCGCGTCCGCGTCGTCACAGGTCGTCTGGCCGCAGCCCCGAATCCTTCGCGATGCGAGCGAGCATCCGGGGCCCGATCTCCTCGTCGTCGTGGAACGCGAAGACCATCGGGGGCCAACCGTCGCGCTCGAGCCGCCGGTGAGACCCTCGCGGTCGGACCACCCGCCAGCCGATGCGCTGGAGCGCTGCGAGCACCGGGCTCGCGCGCGCAGAGCCCCACTCGCCCATCAGGCGGCTCGATCGACGAAGCTCACGTCGCGCAGCGTCTTGGCGTCGCGTTCGCCATGCGCGATCTCGTCGCCGAGCACCTGGAAGGCGAGCGCCTGGGCGCTCGCGATGGCGGCGTCGGCGGTCGCGCCGTAGACATGCACGCCCGGCAGCTCGGGCACCGAGGCGATGAACCGGCCATCGTGCTCGCGGTCGAGCTCGATCGTGAGGACCATGCGAGCAAGCCTACCACGATGTGCCGAGGACGGGCGCGTCGCCCCGACCGTGCCCTCGCCACGCCGGCATGCTCACCTCCGCTGCGTGCAGGCGCGATGGAGAGCGGAAAGGAGAGTTGGGGAGGCGTGGTCGGCGTCGGGCGAGTCGCCCAGCCTGTCCACCCGCCTCTCCGCCTTCTCCAGCCATCGACCCGGGGCCCTGCGCTCGGCTCCGCGTCAGCCAGCGTGAGGGGGCGTCGGGGGCGACCGGCCTCAGGCCGACGCTCGCTCGGCTGCCGCTCGCTCGCGCGCGCGTGCCGACACGATCGAGTTGAGCAGGTTGCGGTCTGGCGCGCCGATGTTCTCGACGCGAAAACGACGCCCAAGCTCGACCGTCGGGTGCGCGAGGGCGAGCAGCCCAAAGCTCTCGTCGAAGAACGAGACCGAGGCGATGACGACACCCGCGAAGTCGATCACCGTCGGCTCCTCGGCGGCCCAGCGCGCTTCCATCGCGTGCCGAAGCTGCTCGCCGTCGGCTCGCGAGACGCGGGAACTCCCGCAGACGGAGGCTACTTCGAGACGGGCCATCAGAACAACGCGACGTAGTCGCCCGGGTCGCCAAAGGGGGCAGTCGGGCGAAAGTCTAGCTCGATGGCCGTCCCGCGCAACGGCAGGCTCCGGTAGATCGCGCGCCGTTCGCCGCTCCAGACGACCTTCGCCCCCTGGGACACGACGGTCATGCGGCCACCCCGACCACATACGACCTCGCGAATCGTCTTCAGCCCGAGCCCGCCCGCGCGGCCGACCCGCGACGTCAGCTTGGCAGTCGTCACGGCGGCGACGATGACGTCCGCGTCGCTCTTGCGGTGGAGCCCCTCCACTCGCTTTTGTCGGAGGGCAGCCGGAATGCCGATGCCCCGATCGACGACCGCGATCCGCACGCTGCGCGTCTTCCTGTACCAGCGAGAGAGCACGATGCAGCCGACCGTGGAGTGCGACCACTCGAACACGTTCTGGAGCAGCTCGTTGAGGCACAGCTGGACCGGATAGGCGGTCGTCTCGTCGGTGCCCGGCACGCCTCGCATGAGAAGCTCGGCGATCTCGTGCGTGTACGACGGGTCGAGCGCCCGTAGCTGGCGGAGAGCTCGCGTACCGGATCCCTCGCTGGCGCGACCGCACACGACGTCGTCGAAGCCGATCTCCTCGACGAAGTGCCGCGCTTCCTCGTCGAGCGGCGGCACGAAGCGCGTCTCCTGGCCGCGCGCCCGGCGCGTGGACGCGGCGGCGGCGACCAACGCCGCTCCAAGCGGGCCGAACATCGTGACGGCGCTGGCATCGAGCGTCGCGACGCCGCCGACGCGCTCGAGCGCGTCGCACGCCCGGAGCACGGCGTAGGTGTCCTGCGAGGTGACCCGCGCGGGCAGCGCTACCGACCCCTCCGCGACCATGGCGTCGTATCTGCCCCAGCGCCCCCAGCCTGTCCACCCGCCTCTCCGCCTTCTCCAGCCATCGACCCGGGGCCCTGCGCTCGGCTACCCTCGCGCGCCGTGTCGAACGACGACCCGACGATGCCGACGTGCGTGCCCG
>CAITLX010000403.1 GCA_903893335.1 uncultured delta proteobacterium
CCCTCGAGATCGACCCGGCGAAGGGCTGGGCGCTCGAGGCGCGCAAGGCTGGCTTCGACGACCTGCGTCTGCCCCTCGCCTTCGACGACAAGGCCGAGAAGGCCTTCGTCGTGTCGCTCAACGCCAAGGGGCAGGCCGCGCAACCGGCCGAACCCGCCGCAGCCGCGACGGCTGTCGCCGCGAAGCCCACGGCCGCCGAGAAGCCTGTCGCTGCCGAGAAGCCGGCCCCCGCGGAGAAGCCGGCCAAGCCCGCCGCCGAGAAGCCCGCCGCGGCCGAGAAGCCGGCCAAGCCCGCCGAGGCAGCGGCGAGCGGCACCTGCACGCTCAACATCAACTCGATCCCCGTGTCCAACGTGGTGCTCGACGGTCGCCCGCTCGGCGGCACGCCCAAGCTCGGCATCTCCGTGCCGGCCGGCTCGCACAGCGTCACGTTCGTGCACGCCGAGTACGGCAAGAAGTCGACGGGCGTCAGCTGCAAGGCGGGCGAGACGAAGACCGTCGCGATGCGCCTGAGCAGCTAGTGCACGGCGCTCCGGGGGACGGCGTCGCGGCGTCGCCCCCTGCCCTCCCCTCCGACGACCCGCCGGCCGCGCGCCCGCCGAGGCCAGCGCTCCTCGCGCTGTGCGTGGCCGTCCTCGCGGTCGTGCCCTTCGCCGGCTCGCTCGGGAGCGGCTTCGTCTACGACGACCACCTGCTCATCGAGGAGCGCGGCGCAGCGCACTCGCTCGCGCGGCTGCCCGAGCTGCTGTTCAGCGACTTCTGGCGCGGCTCGTCGGGCATCCACATGCACTACCTGCGACCGCTCGTGTCGCTCTCGTACGCGCTCGACTGGACGGCGTTCGACGGCAACCCGACCTGGTTTCACGCCGTCAACCTGGCGCTGCACGCCGCCGCCGCGGCCCTCGCGTACGCGGCCATCGCGCGCTGGTCGGGTCGTCCGACGCTCGCCGCGCTCGGCGCGCTCGCGTGGGCCTGGCACCCGTCGAAGACCGAGGCGGTCGCGTGGATCTCGGGGCGCACCGACCTGCTGTGCACCGTCGCGCTGCTCGCGCTCGGCGCCGTCGCGAGCGCCCGGATGGCCCGCGCCCCTCGACGCAGCATCGCGCCGTTTCTCGTCGCCGAGGCGGCGCTGTTCGTCGTGGCCCTCGGCTCCAAGGAGCTGGGCGTCGTCGCGCCGGTCATCGTGGCCGTCGAGGCGTGGGTCGTCGCGGGGCGCCCTGCGCTGGGGCGCGCGACCGCGCTGCGCGCGCTCGTGGCCGGCGCGCCGTACGCGCTCGCGTCGCTCGCGTACGTCGCGCTGCGGCAGCGCTACTTCCCGATCGTGCCCGCGGGCGCGGGACACCTCCCCTGGCGCGACGCCGCGCTGTACGCGATCGAGACGCAGGGCGAGCTCGCGCGCATCGTCACCTGGCCCTCCCCGCTGTCGCTGCTGCGCGCGCCCATCCAGACCGACGCCGCCGGTACGCTGCTGCACGCGCCGCTGCGCCTCGTCGCCGGCGGTGCCTTCGTCGCGGCGGGCGTCGCGGCCTTCGCGGCGACGCACGCGCGGCGCCCGGCCGTCGCGGTGGCGCTCGCCTTCTTCGCCGGGACGGTGCTGCCCAACGCGAACGTGATCCCCTCGAAGATGGCGCACCTCGCCTCCGAGCGGTTTCTCTACTTGCCGTCGGTCGGCCTCGCTGCCGCGCTCGTGGCTGCGCTGCCGCACGCGGCCGTCGCCCTGCGCTGGGCGGCAGGCGCGGCGCTCGGCGTCGCTGGCGCGGGGGCAGCGCTCGCAGCGCGG
>CAITLX010000404.1 GCA_903893335.1 uncultured delta proteobacterium
CGGCGGTCGCGGCGGCCGTGCGGGTCGTCGCCATCGACGGCGTCGTGCGCACCTCCGAGCGCGAGCTGCTGTTCGAGCTCGCCGAGGGGCTGGGCGTCGATCGCGACTCGGTCGCGGACCTCGTGCGCGACCTCGCGCGCTAGGGGCAGACGGGCGTCGTCGCCCAGGCCGACGGCGTCGGGCCCATGACGAGCACGAGCTTGCCCCCCTTGCGGAGGTCGGCGTCGCGCAGGCGCGGGTCGGTGAGGGGCACGCCGTCGAGCGTCGCCGACTGCACGTAGGGCGCGTCGGGCCCGTTGCCCTGCGCCTCGAGGACGAAGTCCTTGCCGCCTGCGGGGTCGATGTGGAACGTCACGCGGTCGAAGTGCGGGCTGCCGAGCCAGTAGAGCCCCGAGCCCGGCGTGACGGGGTAGAGGCCCATCAGCGCGAAGGCGAGCCACGACGAGGTCGCTCCGGCGTCGTCGTTGCCCGGCAGGCCGCCCGGCGCGGTGCTGAACGAGGCCGCGACCACCTGGCGCAGGCGCGACGCGGTCTTCGCCGGCGCGCCGACGAGGTCGTAGAGCCAGGGCGCGTGGAAGTCGGGCTCGTTGGACACGTCGAAGTGCCCGCCGTCGAAGAACGCGTCGAGCTCGGCCTCGAACGCCTGCGCGCCGCCGATCGCGGTGACGAGCCCGCACAGGTCCTGCGGCACCGACCAGCGGTACTTCCACGCGTCGGCCTCGGTGAAGCCGTTGCCCGAGGTGGGGTCGAACGGCTCGAGGAAGTGCCCGTCGCGCGCGCGCAGCTGCGGGAAGCGGTGGGCGGGGTTCCACGTGTTCTTCCAGTTGCCCGAGCGCGCGGTGAAGAGCGCCGCGTCGGCGTCGTTGCCCACCGCCGAGGCGATCTGCGCGACGCACCCGTCGGCCTGCGCGTGCTCGAGCGTCATCGAGGCGGCCTGCAGCGTGTCGCACTCCTCGGGCACCCAGCCGAGGTTCACGTAGTCGGGGGGCGTGCCCTGGCCGAAGTAGCCGCAGAGGCCGTCCTCGCCCGGGTTGCGCGAGTCCTCCATCGAGCCCTTGCGCATCCCCTCGTACGCCTTCGCGACGTCGAAGCCTCGCAGCCCCTTGGCCCACGCGTCGGCGATGCTGCAGAAGTTGAAGTTGCCCGTCATGACGCGCGAGTCGCCGAGCGCGTGCCACGAGCACTTCGACATCCAGCCGGCGTGCTCGTACCAGGTCACGTACGACTGGATCATGTCGGGCACGACCTCGGGGTCGAGCAGCCCGAGCATCGGGAAGGTGCCGCGCGCGGTGTCCCACGCGCACCAGTCGTCGGCGTAGAAGTGGTGGCCCGCGGCGGGCTGCACCGCGCCTGCGTCGCCGCCGCCGAGGAAGAAGCGGTCGCCCTCGGTGTAGTCCGCCGGCTGCAGGAGCGCGTGGTAGAGCGCGGTCGAGAGCATCGAGCGCTGGGCGTCGGTGCCCCCCTCGACCTCGATGCGCGACAGGTGCGTGTCCCACGCGGCGCCGGCGCGATCGCGGATCTGCTCGAAGGTCGCCGCGCCGAGCTCGTCGTCGCGGTTCTTGCGCGCCTGCGCGACGTCGATGAACGAGACGCCGACGCGCGCCTCGACGACGCGCCCCGCCATCGCGTCGAGCTCGACCCACGCCCCGGCGTGGTCGCCCGTGACGTCGCGCCGCCCGGGCACGACGTCGGAGCTCTGCCAGGTGCCGGCCGACGCGAACGGCCGGTCGAACTTCACCGAGAAGAAGGCCGTCGCGAGCCCCGTCTTGGGCGCCACGCCGTTGAGCGCGAAGGCGATGACGGGCTCGACCTGGTAGTCGCCGAAGCCCTCGACCGTGTCGTCGCCGACGACGTGCACCTCGCCGCCGACCGAGCGGCCGCGGGTGTGGCCTGCATCGACGAGCACGCGGTTGCCGCCGCAGGCGGGGAACGTGTAGCGGTGCACGCCGGCGTGTGCGGTCGCGGTGAGCTCGACGCGCACGTCCTCGTCGTCGAGCGTCACGGCGTAGTAGCCGGGCGTGACGACCTCGGTGGCGTGCGAGAAGCGCGTCGGGTTCTTGTAGGGCGAGGTCTCGAGCGTGCCCGTCTGCGGGAGCAGCAGCACCTCGCTGTAGCCCATGTTGCTGCCGCCCGGCCCCTCGAGGTGCGTGTGCGAGAAGCCTTGCAGCTTGGTGTCGTCGTACGAGTAGGCCTTGATCGAGCCCACCTCGACGTCGGTGTCGGGCGAGAGCTTGACCATGCCGTGCGGCACGAGCGCGCCGGGCACGGTGTTGCCCGAGCCGCTGGTGCCGACGAGCGGGTCGACCCGCGCGGCCGCTCCCGGCGCCGTCCACGGCACCTTCGCCGTCGAGGCGTCGGCGTCGAGCGGGCAGTGATCGACCGGTGGCGCGGCCTCGGCGGCGTCGCCTGCGTCGGGCTCGCCGACGCTCGCGTCGGCGGAGGCGGCGGCTTCGTCGTCGCTCGCGCACGCGGGCAGCGCGAGCAGCGAGGCGAGCAGGCACGGGGCGAGGAGGCAGCGCGCGGAGAGCATGGCCCCGACGTTACCAAACTTGCCGCTGCGCCATCCGGCCTCGGCGCGCCATGACTTCGCGCAGGGCGCGCCGCTGACGCGCGTGGTAAGCGCAGGGCCGTGTCATCCCGACTTCGCCTGATGGGGGAGCTCCCCGAGCCGCCGGCGACGGTGCGCCCCGCGGTCGCGGCGAAGGGCTTCCGCCCCTTCTTCCTGCTGGCGTCCGCGTTCGCGGTCGTCGCGATGACGCTCTGGCTGCACACGCTGCACGGCGGGGCGTCGCCGAGCGCGTACCTCGACGCGACGAGCTGGCACGCGCACGAGATGCTCTTCGGCTACAGCGGAGCGGTCATCGCGGGCTTCCTGCTCACCGCCGTCGGCAACTGGACGCAGCAGGAGACGCTCGTCGGCAAGCCGCTGCTCGCCCTCGCGGCGCTCTGGGTCGCGGGGCGCGCGGCGATGGCGTCGCACGGCCTGGTGCCGCCGCCGGTCGTCGCGGCGATCGATCTCGCGTTCCTCCCCGCGCTCGGCGTCGCCATCGGTCGCCCGCTGCTCGCCACGGGCAACCGGCGCAACTTCGTCATGCTCGGCGTGCTCGGCGCGCTCTGGCTCGCCAACCTCACCGTCCACCTCGACGCGCTCGGGTGGATGGTCGGCTGGCGCCGGCGCGGCACGCTGCTCGCGCTCGACATCGTCGCGTTCCTGCTCGTGCTGATGGCCGGGCGGCTCGTGCCGATGTTCACGCGCAACGCGACCGGCGTGCAGTCGATCCGCTCGGCGCCCGCGCTCGATCGCGCGGCAGCGGGCTCGATGGCGCTCGTGGCGCTCATCGACCTCGTGGCGCCGGGCACAGGCTACGCAGCGGTCGCCGCGGCCGTCGCGTTCGTGCCGACGGTCGCGTGCATGGTGCCGTGGGGCGGGTGGCACGCGCGCCGCGTGCCGCTGCTCTGGATCCTGCACCTCGGCTACGCGTGGGTGCCCGTCGCGCTCGCGCTCCGCGCGCTCGGAGGGCTCTGGCCCGCGATGCCCGCCGCCGTCGCGACGCACGCGCTCACGGTGGGCGCCATCGGCGGCCTCACGCTCGGCATGATCACCCGCGTGTCGCTCGGTCACAGCGGGCGACCGCTCGTCGCCCCGCGCGCGCTCTCGGTGGCGTTCGCCCTCGTCGGCCTCGCGGCCCTCGTGCGCGTCGTGGTGCCGCTCGTCTCGCTCGCCCACTACCAGGCCTCGCTCTACGCCTCGGGCGCGCTGTTCGTGGTCGCATTCGGCGCCTATTTCGTCGCGTTCTACCGCGCGCTGACGACGCCGCGCCCCGACGGCAAGCCGGGCTGACGGCCGGTGCGCCGAGCGCGCCCGCGCATTTCGCCGCAGGGGGCGCGGCTGGTACAGTCCGCGCCACGGAGGGGCCCTTGCGCACCAGAAGGTTCACTTGCGGTCGGGTGGCTCGAGTCGTCGGCGGCGTCGCAGCGGTCGCGTCGCTGCTCGCGGGGTGCGGCGCGGACGACGGCCCCGCCGGATCGCCCTCGGGAGACGGCGCCGAGGCGACCGGGACGGCCGCTGCGTTCGTGTCGCGCGAGAAGTCGAGCGTGGCCGGTGCCAGCCGCTTCGACATCTACTTCACGCAGCCAGGCACCAGCGCGGCGACGGGCTCGGACCCGATCGTCGACGACGATCTGGTGGCGCTCATCGGCGCCGCCAAGACGTCGATCTCGGCCGCGCTCTACGACTTCGACCGGCAGAACGTCATCGGCGCCCTCGTCGCGGCGCGCGGGCGCGGGGTCGAGGTGCGGCTCGTCGGCGACGGCGACAACCTCGACGAGGCCGGCTACGTGCAGGCCGCCGCCGCGGGCATCCCGATGGTCGTGCGCCCCGCGGGCAGCGCGATCATGCACGACAAGTTCATCGTCGTGGACGACCGCTACCTGTTCACCGGCAGCATGAACGCGAGCGACAACGACGTGCTGCGCAACAACAACGACGCGCTCATCCTCGAGGACGCGGCGATGGCCGCCGCCTACCGCGCCGAGTTCGAGGAGATGTTCACCGGCCACCGCTTCGGCCCAGCGAAGTCCGACGTGACGACCTCGAACACGACGACGATCGACGGCGTGCCGGTCGAGTTCTACGTCGGGCCGCGCGACGCGCTGATGGCGCAGCTGCTCGCCAAGCTCGACACCGCGGGCACGTCGGTGCGCTTCCTCATCTTCACCTTCGCGAAGCCCGAGCTGAAGGACGCCCTCATCGCGAAGAAGAACGCGGGCGTCGCGGTCTACGGCGTGTTCGACCAGCTGCAAGCCGGGCAGGGGTACTCGCAGGACGACGCCCTCGCCGCCGCGGGGGTGCGCACCTTCATCGACGGCAACGCCAACTACGGCTCGTCGGGCGGCGCGCTGCTGCACCACAAGGTCATGATCCTCGACGGCGAGACGGCGTCGGACCCCATGGTCGTCACCGGCTCGTTCAACTGGACCGACGCGGCCAGCTCCGACAACGACGAGAACCTCGTCGTCATCCACAGCGGCGCCGTCGCGCGCGCCTACCTCGAGGAGTTCTGCGCCGTCGCGTCGGTGGCCACGGTGCACCCCGCGTCGACCGGCCCGACCGACCGCGGCTGCGGCGGCAAGATCGTCGTCAACGAGGCGCTGCCCAACCCCGTGGGCACCGATCTCGGCCAGGAGTACGTCGAGATCGTCAACACCGGCGTCGGCGCGGTCGACCTCGGCGGCTACACGCTGAGCGTCGGCGGCTCGGTCAAGCACACGTTCGCCTCGGGTTGGACGCTGCCCGGCGGCGCGGTGTCGGTCGTGTACGATCAGGGGGCGCACGCGACGACGCCGGGCGCCGTGGCCTCGACGTCGGGCAACCTCGGGCTGACCAACTCGGGCGCGACCGTGACGCTGAAGGACGGCGCGGGCACGACGATGGACGTGTTCACGTACGGCGCGACGAGCGAGGGCGTCGCGCAGAACCGCCGCCCCGACGCCGCTCCCGGCGGCGTGGTCGTCGCGCACGATCTCGTCGAGGGGGCGCACGGCGCTGCCTCGCCGGGGCTGCGCGCCGATCAGAGCGCCTTCACGGGGGTGGGCGCGGTGAGCGGCACGGCGGCCGCCGCTCCGGCGGCGCACGAGCTGCTCATCACGCAGTTCGCCACGCGCGGGCCCGCGAGCGCCGCCGACGAGTTCGTCGAGGTGTACAACGCGAGCGACCGCGTGCTCGACGTCGGCGGGCTGCGCGTGCAGTACGAGCCCGCGTCGTGCTCGGGTTGGTCGGACCGGCACACGGTGCCGAGCGGTACGCGGCTGACGCCGGGGCAGTTCTACCTCGTCGCGTCGAGCGGCTACTCGGGGGCTGCGACGGCGAGCGCCGACGGCGCGCTCGGCGGGTCGGGCTTCGCCGACAACGGCCTCTTGCGCGTCGTCGACGCGGCGGGCGGCGAGCTCGACAAGGTCGCCTACGGCGTCGGGCTCACCTGCCGCGGCGAGGGGGGCACCGTGGCGCCGAACCACGGCACGCTGGCCAACGGCGACACCGTCGCGCGCAGGCCCGGCTCCTTCACCAACGCCGCTCCCGCCCAGGACGGCGACGACAACGCCGCGGACTTCGCCGTGCAGGTGGGGCGCGCGCCGCGCAGCGCGGTGACCGTCCCGCAGCCCTCCAAGGGCGTCGTCCGGCCGGGCGCGGGGCAGCTGCTCGTCAGCCAGTTTGCGACGCGCGGCCTGACGAGCGCTGCCGACGAGTTCGTCGAGGTCTACAACGCGACGAGCGCGGCGTTGACGATCGACGGCGTGCGCATCCAGTACCAGACGTCGTCGTGCGGGAGCTGGTCCGACCGCCACACCGTGGGCGCGGGCACCACGCTGCTGCCGGGGCAGTTCTACCTCGCGGCCAACCCCACCGGGTACGTGACGCCGGCGTCGGGGCCGGCCGCGAATGGCGCGCTGAGCACCGCGGGGCTGAGCGACAGCGCGTCGATCCGCCTGCTCGGCGCCGCCGGGCAGGTGCTCGACCTCGTCGCGTACGGCACCGGGCTCGCGTGCACGGGCGAGGGGGGCACGGTCGCGCCCGGTCAGCTCTCGGCCGCGAGCGCGCCGAACGGCGCGAGCGTCGGTCGCCACGCGGCCGACTCGGGCGCGGTCTTCTCCAAGGCGGCCCCCATCGTCGACGCGAACGACAACGTGAAGGACTTCGCCGTGCGCGCGGTGCGCTCGCCCCGCGACAGCGCGTCTCCCGCGCAGCCGAGCCGGTAGCTCGGGTTCGCGTCGCGCGCGGCGGCGCGGCCTCAAGCTCCCCGGGGATGCGCCGTTCTCGCCGGGTGCGATGAGCACGATCGGCGACGTCATGACGGAGGGGGTCGTCACCGTGCAGATGGACGAGCCTCTGCACGCGGCCCGAGCGCTGTTCGCGCGCTACCGGTTTCACCACCTGCCCGTGCTCACCCACGCGCGCCTCGTCGGCGTCGTCTCGGACCGCGACGTGATGCGCGCGCTGAGCCCGTTCGTCGAGCGGCTCGCCGAGCGGCGCCAGGACCTCGAGACGCTCGAGGTGCGCGTGCACGCCATCATGTCGCGCAGGCTCGTCGTGGCCGACCCCTCGATGTCGATCGCGGAGGCAGCCGCGCTGCTGCTCGAGAAGCGCATCTCGTGCCTGCCGGTGCTCGACGACGGCAAGCTCGTCGGCATCGTCTCGTCGCACGACCTGCTGCGGCAGCTCCTGCCCGAGCCTTCGCTGCCTGCGCCGCGCGATCTCGCTCGCCCTTCGCCGGCGCCCTGAGCGTCGAGCGGCCTCGGCGCGCTCAGCCCCGCGGCGCGCGCGGGTCGACGACCGGCTCGGGGCCGTACGTCGTCGTCGCCGCGGCGCGGATGCGCGCGCACTGCTCGGGGCGCAGGCCGGGCCCCAGCATCGGGCTCATCACGTTGGCGTCGTCGGCGTCGTGGTGCGCGGTGTCGAGCAGCATGTGGCCGAGCTCGTGCGCGACCACGCGCGGGTGCAGCGCGATGGGCAGCTCGCCGCAGCGCAGGTAGCCCGTGCCGACGAGCACCCCGTTGCGCAGCGGGAAGTCGTCGGGGTGGTGGTAGACGAGCGGCGGAAACGAGAGCCCGCCGGCGCGCGTGCGCTTGCCGGCTGCGTGGTAGTAGACGTCGTCGACCACGACGATGGCGATGGCGGAGCGCGAGGCGCCGTCGCGCGCCCGCTCGAACAGCTCGCGCACGGGGCCAGGCAGGCGGTCGCCGCGCGCGTAGTTGAACGCGTCGGCGTCCACACCCGGCGGGGCGAGGCCGCCCCACGCGTCGGGCGCGTTGCCGTCGATCGTCAGCAGGCGCGCCGGGACGGCGAGCACCTCGGCCCGATCGAGGTCGAGGCCGACGCCGCACGGGGCGAAGGCGTCGTCGGTCGTCTGCACGATGCGCGCGAGGTAGGCGCGCGCGGCGGCGCGATCGAAGGCGAGCGGTCCGTCGGGCCACGCCGTCGTGACGACGAGCCGCGCCCGCAGGCGCACGTCGATGGAGGGGCCCGGCGACGGAAGCTCGTCCGCGCCGACGGTGTACAGCGTGGCAGGCGAGGCTGCGTCGCACGCGCTGGCGCACGCGGCGTCGACGCGCGGGCAGACGAAGCCGACCGGGCGCGCTCCCGTCCCGCTCGCTCCGACGAGCGCGACGGCGAGCAGGGCCGCGAAGCGGATCGCGACCCTGCTGCCGAGCATGTGCGCGGGAGAGACTCAGGGGAAGGTGACGGTCGCCGAGCCCGCGTACGCCTGGCCGGCGATCTCGTAGCTGGCGTTGATCGTGACGCTGCCGCCGGTCGGCTGGCCGCTCGACGCGTACGTGACGGCGGTGAACGTCGTGTCCGACGACCACGAGTAGGCGCCCTGCGCCGCGCCGCCGCTGACCCCGGAGAGGTCGACGGTGCCCGAGCTCGTGAGGGTGCCGGCGATGCTCGTGTCGCTGACCGTGAGGTCGCACTTGGTCGTCATCTGCAGCGGGTAGGTCTGCGTCGTCTTGTAGGTCAGGTCGCACGTCACGTGCCCGCTGCCCCACGACATGGTGCCGTTCATCGTCGTCGTGCCGCCCTGGACGCAGTCGGTGAAGGTGCAGGTCGTGCCGGTGCAGTCGCAGGTGCCCGCGGCGAGCGAGCTCTCGAGGTGCTCGGACTGGAGCATCGCGCCGTACGACGGCGTGATGATGCCCTGCGCCGACATCGCGGCGGCCATGAACTGACCGGCCGAGGCCTGGCCGTCGTTGCTCTTGACGGCGGTGACCGAGGCCTGGACGGCCTGCGTCGCGGTCGACTTCGCGGCCTGCGGGTTGACGGTGCCGGCCTTGGCGGCGGGCGCGGCGCTGTCGCTGCTCGAGCAGGCGGCGGCGGCGATCGACAGGGCGACGAAGGAAACAAGGGTGGAGAAACGCATGCGAAGACCCTCCCACGAATGATGAAAGCGCACACAGCTGGGCTGCGTGGACGGTGCGGCAAAGCTCGCACCGGTCTGGAGAAATATCGCAACGCGGGACAAAAAGCCACGGCCCCCCGATCGGGCGCTGCGCGCTGCCGCGTGAGCCTCGTCGGCGTGCCGCGACGCGTGCGGCGCTCAGGCGCCCGAGCGCTGGAACCGCCCGTACACGAAGCGCTGCTCGGAGCCTCCCGGCGTGCGGTGGGTCTCGCGGCGCGCCTCGACGAGCGTGAGCCAGGGGGCAAGCTCCGCGGCGAGCGCGGCCTCCGCGTAGCGGCGCACCGGCAGCCCGCTGCACCGCTCGGGTCCGTCGTCGGCGAAGGTCGCGATCACGGCCGCGCCGCCCGGTCGCAGCGCGTGCGCGAGCGCGGCCCCGTACGCCGCGCGGTCGGCCTCGTCGGTGAGGAAGTGCAAGACGGCGCGGTCGTGCCAGAGCGCGTAGGTGCGCTCGGGCGCCCAGCGCGTCACGTCGGTGGCGACGTACGCGACGCGGCCGGCGTCGCGCCCCGCGAGCCGACGCCGCGTGGCCTCGAAGGCTTCCGCGGCGATGTCGAGCAGCGTCAGGTCGCGAAAGCCACGCGCGAGCAGGCCATCGACGAGCGTGGAGGCGCCCGCTCCCACGTCGACGATGGGGTCGTCGGTGCCGAGCCCCACGGCGTCGATGAGCGCGAGCGAGACGGTCGGCTCGGGCTGGTACCAGCTCACTGCGTCGGCGCTCTTGGTGGACCAGACGTTGCCCCAGTGCGCTGAGCGATCGGTCATCGCGCGAGGCTAGCGCGAGCCGCGCGCCTCGGCCTACGCTCGGGCGATGGCCCGGCTCGCTCCGCTCGTCTTCGCGCTCGCGCTCGGCGGCGGGGCCTGCGCGTCGTCGGGCCCGGGCGACGACGCGGCGCCGCCGGGCGCATACGATCGCCGCGCGCTCGTGGATGCGCTGAAGGGCGATCTGACGGCCGAGGGGCTCGTCGTCGACGAGGGGAGCTTCGGCATCTTCCACGTCGAGGACTGCGCCGACCTGCCGTCGTGCTTCGGCAACAACCCCGCGTCTC
>CAITLX010000405.1 GCA_903893335.1 uncultured delta proteobacterium
CGGGCCACCCGCCGTCGGGGCGGGTCGACTCGAGCGCCTCGGCGAGCGCGGCGCCGAACGCGGCGCACGACGAGAAGCGGTCGTCGGGCCGCAGGGACATCGCGCGGCCGAGCACGGTGTCGACCTCGGGCGGGAGCGAGAGGCGCGCCGCGACGCGGTCGGGCGACGCGCTCGCGATGCGCGCCACCACCGAGACCGCGTCGTCGCCGGGGAAGGCCCGCGCGTGCGCGACGGCCTCGTACAGCGTCGCAGCCAGCGAGAACTGGTCGCTGAGCGCCGAGAACGTGCCCCCGGCGAGCGCCTCGGGGGCGCTGTACGCGGGGGTGCCGAGCAGGCCGCCGGCGCGCGTCAGCGTGGAGTCGGGGACGCGCGCGATGCCGAAGTCGGTGAGCTTCGCGCCGGTCGGGGAGAGCAGCACGTTGTCGGGCTTCACGTCGCGGTGCACGACGCCGGCGGCGTGCGCCGCGGAGAGCGCGCTGCCGAGCTGGCGCGCGAGGCGCGCGACCTCGGCGAGGGGGAGGGGCCCGGCGTCGATGCGGTCGCGCAGCGTGCTGCCCGGCACGTACTCGAACACGAGGTAGGGCCCGAGCCCGTCGAGTTCGCCCATGTCGTGCAGCGTGACGAGGTTGGGGTGCGAGACGCGCGCCGCGGCGCGGGCCTCGTGCTGCATGCGCACCCAGAGCGCGTCGCGCATCTCCGGGGGCAGCGCGAGGTCGTCGCGCAGCAGCTTGATCGCCACCTCGCGGTCGAGCACCGGGTCGTGCGCGAGCAGCACGCGCCCCATCGCCCCGAGGCCGAGCAGCCGCACGACCTCGTAGCGCCCGATGACGTCGGGCGTGATGGGGGTGGGCTGCGGCGTCATCGGCCGCGGCTCGTAGCGCCTCGCGCTCGCGCGCGCAAAGGCTCAGTCGGCGCCGGCGTCGTCCTCGAAGCCCGTCGGAGGACCGGCGTCGGGGGCGTCGCCCGAGGGGCGGCGTGGCGGCTCGCCATACTCGGCGCGTAGCTTGCGCTGCAGCGCGTCGACGAGCACCTGCTCGTGGTAGCGCGGCATCTGCGAGAGCTGCACGACGACCTTCACGCCGCGAGGCGCGGTGAGCATCTCGATGCTGCCCGAGCCGGATTTCGGGCCGCTCTCGGGGCTCTTGTAGTCGAAGATGACGTACGCGGCGGCGGGGTCGCGCTCGGTGATCTTGAGCCCCATGTCGACCCGCACCAGCCGCAGCGCGGCGTTGTAGGTCTGGTCGAGCGTATAGGGCGAGTCGAACGAGGTCTTCGCGTCGGCCTCGCGGACGGGCGCGAGCGTCAACCACGCGGCGGCGAGCGACGCCGACGCGGCGAGGGCGACGAGCAGGGACCGTGCGCGACGAGCCATGTGCATGGCGCTTATACAAGCGGGGCGCTTCGGGCCAAGTTCTTCGAGTCGCTCAGCCAAGCTCGGCCTCGACGACCGCGTGCGCGGCGCCGCGCTCGGTGGCCAGGCAGTAGCCCGCCGACGCGAGGTGCCAGACGAACTGGATGGCATAGACGAGGAACACGAACGCCTCGCCCGGCCCGAGCACGACGTCGTCGGGGAAGTACATCGCGAGGGCGGCGAAGATCGACCACTGGAACGCGCCGAACAGGCCCGGCCCCGCCGGGACCAGGATGCCGACGCCGAGCACGCCCATCACCACACACGCCTGCACCAGCGTCATCGACGCGATGCCGCACCCGTGCGCGAGCACCCACATGCCCACGGCGTTGAGCCCCCAGTAGAGCGCCGTCTCGAAGAGGAATGGGCCGAAATGTCGTGGAGATGGGAGGAAGTGCAGCCCATCTGCGATCTTCTTCACGAAGTCCTCGGCGCGCGCCGCGAGGCTCGTCGAGAACGGCCCGAGGGTCGCGGCGGCGAGGCGGTGGCCGAGCGCCGGGCGCCAGTAGAACAGCCCCATCAGCACGAAGGCGACCACGAACGCCGCCAGCGCCGTGTAGGCGTAGAGCGGCACGGCTGCGACCGAGATGGGCAGCTTGCCGATGTGGTCGGGCAGCGGCGAGAGCGGGCGGGCGATCTGCAGGCAGACGCCGAGCAGCAGGGTGAGGAAGAGGCCGTCGATGACGCGCTCGGCGCCGATGGTGCCGGTCGCCGCGGCGAGCGAGAGCTTGCCCTTGTCGCGGATGAGGTACGGGCGCACGAGCTCGCCGGCGCGCAGCGGCAGGAGCAGGATCGCCGTGAAGCCGATGAACGACACCGCGACGATGCGGCGCAGCGGCACGGTGGCGATCGGGGCGAGCAGGTGGCGCCAGCGCGCGGCGCGGAACCACTGCATCGCGAGCATGAGCGCGACGTAGCCGGCGCAGGCGGGGAGCGAGACGCGCGCGAGGGCGTCTCGCGGCGGCACGATGCGCAGCCCGCCGCGGTGGAGCGTCCAGCCGAACGCGGCGGCGAGCACCAGCGAGACGGCGAGCTTGGCGCCGTGCCGGCGCAAGCGCTCCGAGGTCGTCGCGCGGGCGGCGGTCGTCTCCGGGGGCTGCGTCATGATCGCGCGCCGCGCATACCACGGAAGGCGGCGCGGGCGCGACGCGCGCTCAGGGGCCGACGAGCGCCAGGGGGCGCGCGGCGTTGGTCGCGGCGCCCAGCGGGAGCGCGGCGTGACGCGGGTCGCTCGACGCGACGCCGAGCCAGCCGCGCAGAGTCGGCGCGACGTCGGCCAGGTGGTAGCCCTCGGAGGGGTGCACGCGACCGCGCGCTGGCAGCCCGGCGCCGGACGCCATGAGCCACACGGGGCCGGAGGCCGGGTCGTTGCCGTGGCGCGTCCAGCTCGCGCCGCGCCCGTGGTCGGTCGTGACCACGACCGCCGTCGTGCGCCCGTGGTCGCCCATCGCGTCGAGCGTCGCGAAGAGCTCGCCGAGGAACGCGTCGGCTGCCCCGAGCGAGCCCAGGTAGTCGGCGTAGCTGCCGCGGTGCGCCCACTCGTCCGGGTCGCCGAGCGCCACCCAGAGGAAACGCGGCCGGTGCGTGCGCAGCCAGGCGAGCGCGATGCGGGCGGTGTGCCGGTCGGGGCGGTAGCCGCCGTGGCCGGGCATCGCGGTGGCAGACGCGCCGAGGTCGATGGCTCGCGTGAGCTCCGCGTCGCTCTCGGCAGCGCGCGCGCGCCCCGCGAACGAGCGCCCGGCGCTGACCAGGAACGCGTCTTTCGTGGCGCTCGCGACGGGCGCGATGCGGTTCCACGAGGCGAAGACGGCGACGTCGTCGGCGCCGACGCCCGGCATCGCGCGCACCTGCTCGGCGAGGCTGGGCTCGGCGGGGAACGAGCACTCGTTGGAGGCGCAGCCGGGCGCGGCGTGGCCACGCAGCAGCTCGAGGTAGCCCGCGAGGCTCACGTACGCGGGGCCCGACACGGCGATGGAGTCGGGGCCGAGCAGCGTGCCGGCGTCGACGAGCCGCTCGTACGCGTGCGGCAGCAACCCTCGCGCATCGACGCGCTGCGAGGCCGGCAGGTGCGCCCAGCGCCCGAGCGTCGGATCGACGCCGTCGAGGACCTCTTGCCAGCGAACGCCGTCGAGGGTGACGAGCACGACGTTGGTCGGCTCTTCCGGGGAGGCGAGGGGGGCGTCCGCGCCGTCGGCCGTCGCGACCTCGGGCCGCGCGGCGGCGACCGCCGGCGACACGCTCGCCGAGATGATCGGCGCAGGCCCGGCGAGTGGGGGGCGCGCGCTGCCGCACGCGAGCAGCGAGAACGCGGCGAGCGCGCGGAGCGGCCCAGCGGGGAGGCGAGCGGAGAGGGATGCGAGCGGCACGGCGGGGGAGTCGCGGGTCATGCTGC
>CAITLX010000406.1 GCA_903893335.1 uncultured delta proteobacterium
CGTGCCCCGCGTGTGGCGGCGAGATGCGCTACGAGAAGCACGCCGACGAGGTGAGCTACCAGGGGCACACCCGCAAGATGAAGACGCTCGGGTGGTGGTGCTCGAAGTGCGGGGAGAGCATCCTCGAAGGCGCGGCGCTCCGTGCGACCGAGAAGGAGTTCCTCGAGCTCAAGGCCGAGGTTGATGGCGTACTCGGACCGAGCCAGGTGGTTACCGTCCGAGAGCGAATCGGCCTCTCGCAGCGCAAGGCGGGCGAGCTTCTCGGTGGCGGCCCGAGGGCGTTCCAGAAGTACGAGGCGGGCAAGCAAGCGGTGAGCGTCCCGATGAGCCATCTGCTCACGCTTCTAGCGAACGACCCGAAGCGCCTGAAGGAGCTTCCTGGGGTTGCGGCGACGAGCAAGAAGGCTCGACGGAGCGCGTGAGGTTCGGTGCGACATCGCAGCTTGACGGCAGCGCGCTTCGCGGTAGACGAAGGCTGTGGAAGGGCGTTGCAGACGGCGTGAAGATGCGAGTGAGCCGCCCGCTTACCTCGCGACGGCAAACAGGCTCGCTTGGGGTGCGCCGACCTTGTGCGGAAGCCCTCCACGCACAGGATTTTCTAACCGTTGACACCCCGCTAACCGTGAGACGAGACGATAAGGTGCGTGTTCCCGAGGGCTTGCGCCAAGGGGAGCAATCCCGCACAAGGCGGTTGAGATTTGCAAAACCGTCATACGCGGGTTCGAATCCCGTCCTCGCCTCCGGTGAAATGACTCAGGAAAGCGGCGAAACGCCGCGCCTGGGTGGACGTAGAAGACGGCTCGTCAACACGCCATTACCACGGCGGAGGTGACGGCCTCAGCCGAGCAGGGCCACGGCGGCGGCACGATCGGCTGCGGAGGCGTGCGCGTAGCGCTGCGTCACGTTCAGCGAACCGTGCCACCCGCCGAGGTGCCTATTGTCGGGTCGCAGGGCGGGGGACGCCTCGCCGAAGTTCGCACCCGGCGCCTCAGCCTCTCGAATGTGCCGCCGCGCGGAAGGCTCCTCCGAGAGACGCCTCGCTTCTCCCCCCCGGACGTCGACGACTTCGCGAGGGACATCGCGATGTCGCCGCCCTGCCGCGGACGATCGAGGCGCCGCGGTCATGGGCGATCGGTTCCAGCGCAGGGGGGAACGTAGGCAGGGGGAGCGGCTTGCGGCTCGCCTCCGGATCACGCGGGACGCGAGGGGTCGAAACGCGACGCGTCTGGGCGGTCCTTTCCACGGTAGGCTGCCGGGCATGCGACGCGCACCCCACCGCCTCCTCGCCGTCCTCGTGCTCGCGGCGTCCGCGTCGGCATGCGACAGGGCCCGCGCGATCGTCGGAGGAGGTGGCGATGGCGGCGCAGGCGGTTTGCTCGCGACGGCGTCCTCGTTCCTCGGGTCGTCGTTCGAGGGTGAGATCACGGTGCAGGCGACGTCGCCGGGGGCACGCGCGCCGAGGACGATCGTGCTCGGCGTGAAGAGCCCGAGGTTCCGCGCCGACGTCGAAGGAGGCGCGGCCGACGCGCACGCGGGCTTCGGACAGGCCGCGGCGTTCATCATCGATCCGCCGGCGAAGAAGGCGTGGGCGGTCGACGACGCGCACAAGCGCGCGATCGTGATCGACTTCGCGCAAGCGCGCGCGATGCGCGGCGCCGCGGGTGCCGCGGGCGCGAAGGCGGTCCCGGGCGGCGCGCCGCCGAAGATCGAGAAGACGGGCCAGAAGGACGTCGTCGCTGGCTACGCGTGCGAGATCGTCAAGTCGACCCTCGCCGACGGCAAGCGCGTCGAGGTCTGCATGGCCGATGGCCTGGCGTTCTTCGACCTCGCCGATCTCGGCGTCGAGGCGCCCGAGGTCGCCGCGCTCGCGACGCTCTCGGGCATGAACCACATGCCGCTGCGGATCGTGTCGTTCGACACCGCCGGTCGCGAGACCTCGCGCGTCGCCGCGACCCGCGTCGAGAAGAAGTCGCTCGACGCGGCGCGCTTCGCCGTCCCCGCGGGCTACCAGACGATCGACATGGCGCAGATGATGGGCGGCCTCGGCGCGTTCGGCGCGGGGCACGCGTTGCCGCCGGGGATGGGCCGCGTTCCGCCCGGCCTGCCGCCGGGGATCGCGTCGGCGCTCGGCCGTCGGTTGCCGCGCTAGTCGTGCGCTACGCATTCCCGTCTCGCCTCGGGCCGTGCCCGACGCACCGAAGCAGACGCAGGCTGTCGCGCGGGGCACCTGCTGCTGCACCCCGTGAGCGACGCCGACCAGCTGATCGGCCGCGCCGTGCAGACGGAGCCCGCCCATGCGCCTCGGCGCGTGAGGCCTGTGCAGGA
>CAITLX010000407.1 GCA_903893335.1 uncultured delta proteobacterium
CGACGCTCGGACCGAGCGCCGCGCCGCCGCCCCCGGCGGCCGCAGCCGCGCGCCCCCAGCCCCCTTCGCCCAGCCCCGAGGCGCTCGTGGCGCGCGGCGTCACGGAGCTTCTGTCCGCCATCGAGGGGTGCCGCGCCCGGCAGATCGCGAAGGGAGGCGTCACGTTCTCGGTGCGCAGCGCGCTGACGCTGTCGATCGCGCCCGACGGCTCCGCGCCGCAGGCTCGCTTCGATCCGCCGCTGTCGCCCACGCTCTCGGCGTGCGCCGCCGACGCCATCGCGCGCGTGCGCTTCCCGCCGAGCGCGACGGGGAGCTCGGTGCAGGTTCCGCTGTCGCTCGGCGACTGAGTTCGAGCGGAGCCGGCTCGGCGACCGATTTCGAGCGGAGCCGGCTCGGCGACCGATTTCGAGCGGAGCCGGCTCGGCGGCTTCGCTTCAGCGAGCCGAACAAGCTCGCCGGTTTCCCTTCAGCGCGAGCTGGGGGGCCCGACGACTTCCATGATGGCGTACGTCTCGCGCGCGCCGAGCAGCCCGAACTGCAGGCCTACGTTGCCGGGCTTGGTCCACCGCACGACCGCCGGCATCGCGAGCGGCGCGCCGCCACCGGGCAGCGTGAGGTGCGCGGTGACCTCGGCGCCGAAGGCCGGAAGCTCGGTGACCTCGACGTGCATGCCGCCCAGGCTGAGGTCGCGGCAGATGCCCGCGATGCGCGGCAGCCCCGCAGCCTCGATTTCGATGGAGTACTCTACGGGGCGACGGAAATGACGGCGCTGCTCGATCACGACGACTACCTCGAGTGCAAAGCCGTGCCCGCGTCCGCGCGGTGCGGGGCCAGGTCGGCGTGAGCATTTCGCTGCCGCGCGCCCAGGGTGTCAAGCGGGGCCGCTTCGCGCGCCATTTCGAGGGGTGGCAGCTCGGAGCGCTCGCCGTCGGCGTCGCGCTCCCCCTCGCGCTGCTCGTCGTGCCCCACCGCGCCGAGCCGCGCGATCTGCCGAGCCCGCGCGTCGATCCGCGCGCGCTCGCCGACGCCTCGGCGGCCGATCGCGCGCGCGCGCAGGCGCTCGGGCCGGAGCTCGAGCGCGAGGTGCGCGAGGGGGGCTCGGCGCTCTTCGATCTCCGCGCCCTCGGCTCCGCCATCCGCGCGTACGGGCGCGTCGACGCCGCGGGCGACGCCGAGGCGCTGTTCCGCGAGCGACGCAAGCTCGCCGAGGCGGTCTCCGCCGCGCGCGGGCTGGGCGCCGAGCGGCTGCTCGCGCTGCGCGCGTTCCAGGCCGGCCTCTTCGCGGCCGAGGTCGCCGCCTGGGAGCGCACGCACACCGAGACCGACGAGCTTCGCGCGCTCGGCGGCGGCTTCGCGTCCGTCGCGCGGCGCGCCGGCTGGATCGCCGAGGGGGGCCGGCTCGTGCTCGACGACGACGTGCGCCGGCTGCTGTTCGAGCGACGCTGGATGGAGATCACCGGGCTGCGCGGCGCGCCCTACGAGCCGACGCCCGACGAGACGCGCGCCTACTGGGCGTTCCTCCTCGCGCACCCGGTGGTGCTCGACGCGGACCCGGCGGCCTACTGCCGCGAGGCCGACGCGTGGCGCCTGCGGCGCCTCGACGACGTCGCGCGCGCCGACCCCGCCTTCCCCCTCGCGCTCGCGCGAGGCGTGCTCCTCGCGCGCCTCGGTCGCCCGCTCGAGTCGATCGAGGCGCTGCGCGCGCACCTCGCGCGCTCGCCCGACGGCCCCTGGGCGCTGCGCGCGCGCAACCTGCTCGCCGGTCAGCTCGCCGCCGCGGCGCCCTGACGCGAGCGTCAGAGCGCGAGCAGCTCGCCGCTCGCGAGGCGCACCGCCGCCGCGTGCGCGGGGAGCGCGTCGGGCACGAGCAGCGTGCCGCCGCCGAGGCTGCTGTAGGGGTAGTACTGCGCGTCGATGGCGCCGACGGTGGCGCCGGACGCGTCGATCACGTCGAGCCGCTGCGCGAGCCCGCGCGGCTGCGAGCGCAGGTGCACCGCGTCGAGCCAGCGCCCCCCCGCCCTGCCCGTCGATCGACGCGACGCGGAAGCGCGCGGGCAGCGCGCGGTCGCCGAGCAGCATCGGGAGCGCGTTGACGTACGAGATGCGGTCGAAGAGCGCGCCGTACGTGTAGTCGCTGATCCACACCGGGCGGCAGTAGCTCATGAAGTCGACGAGCGTCGGCGCCTGCAGCGTGCGCCGCACCAGATCGTAGCCGTACACGCCGACGAAGCCGCCCGCGTAGGGGTAGCCCGAGTCGACCGCGTCGGGGTTGCCGCACGGCGCGTGCGCGCGCCCGAGCGTGTGCGCGACCTCTTGCAGCGCGACGTCGACCACGTCGGTGCCCGAGAAGCCGAGGCCGATCGAGCAGCGTCCGTAGTCGTCGTTGGGGTCGTACGCGTAGTTGGCGAGACCCGCGACGCAGCCGCCGCTGCAGAACTGCGCGAACGACGTCGAGGGGGAGAGGATGCCGTAGTAGTAGACGTTGTGCGCGACGTTGTCCTGCTGGCGCAGGGTGCACGTGCGCGTGAGCAGCGTGTCCCAGCCCTGCCCGTTCGGCGAGAACGCGGTGGTGAACGCGACGGGCGCGTGCACGCTGACCTGGATGTCGTGCGCGGGGTAGGTCGCGTAGAACCTGTCGTGGTAGCTCTGCAGCTGCGCGCTCGAGGTGTCCGGCGCGCGCCCCGAGCCGTCGGCCTGGTAGGTGAACGGCACGATGACGAGGTAGAAGTCGCCGCGCGGGTCCTTCGCGCCGAGCGGCGTCGCCCCCTGCGTGGGCCAGATCGCCGCGTCGGTCGTCCCCGCGCCGGTCGCGCTCGCGTCGGCCTCGTGCAGCGACACGGCGATGGAGACGTCGGGGGTGAGCACGTCCGAGCCGATGTCGAGGTTGAACGTGCTGGCGAGCTGACCCTCGCTCGACGCCGCCGACACGGTGCCCGTCGTCTGCAGCGACGCGACGAGGCCCGAGCTGTTCGAGAGATCGACCTCGGCGATCACCGCGCGAGGCGTCCACTGCGCGCTCGGCGCGACGAAGACCCGAACCATGGCCGCGCGGTGGGCGACGACCGGCGCGAGGTGCGTCGTGGCGGCGCCGTTCTTCATGAGGGCGACGGTCGTGCCCTGGTAGAGCGTCACGCCCGCGATGGCGAGCCCAGCCGCGAGCGGGTTGCTCGTCGGCGTGCCGCCGCCGCTCCCGCCGCCGCCACCGGCTCCCGAGACGCCGGCGGAGCCGCCGGCACCACCCGCGCCGCCGATGCCGCCGGAGCCCGCGCTGCCGCCCGAGCC
>CAITLX010000408.1 GCA_903893335.1 uncultured delta proteobacterium
AGGCGGTCGCCGGGGCGCTCGTACTCGAGCACCTCGCCGAGCATCTCGTGCTCGTGGCGCCCCACCAGGCACATGCCGACGCGCTCGAGCACCCGCTGCGACGCGTGGTGCCACACCGGCGTCTGCGCGCACACGGCGCGCACGCTCGGCAGGCCGAGCGCCCACTCGACCGCGGCGAGCGTGCCCTCGGTCGCGTAGCCCTTGCCCTGCGAGTCGCGCTCGACGCCGTAGCCGACCTCGACGACGCCCTCGGCGTTGGGACCGCCGTGGAACACGACGCTGCCGACCACGCGGCGCTCCCCCTCGCGCGCGATCATCACGCGGTCGCCCCAGAGGCGGTGGTCGGGGTTCTGCCGGATCGCCTCGAGGTTCGCGGAGAAGGCGCGCTCGATGAGCGCGCGCCCGGGCCAAGCGTCGGGCAGACCCGCGCCGATGAGGCGCTCGGCCACCTCGCGGCGACCTGCGAGCACGGCCTCGACGATCGCGACGGTGATCGGCACCATCTCGAGGCGCGCAGTCATCAAGGTCGTTTCCATCACGCGCTCACCCTCTCCCAGAGTCCCCCTTTGTCGCGCGTTTGCCAAGCAAACGCCCGGGGGCCGGAGGCCCGACGGGGGCGCGAGCGCGCGACGCGATGCGTCAGCGACGCCTCGAAACGCTCGCGCTGTCAGGGAGAAACGCGCGCGCTCTCGCGGCGACGCCGCGCGTCAGAGGTCGAACCCCTCGCGCACGTCGACGCCGACGAAGGCGTGCTCGAGGTCCTCGATCGCGCGCCGCACGTCGGGGAGATCGCTCGCGGGGTAGCGCACCTGGAAGTGCACGTAGAGGTCGCCCGCGACGGCGTTCTTGCGCACGACGCCCTTGCCCTTGAGCCGCTGCGTCTGGCCGCTCTGCGTCTGCGGCGGGACCTTGAGCGTGACCGAGCCCTCGGGCGTGGGCACGCGCACCTTCGCGCCGTGGAACGCCTCGCCGAGCGTGAGCGGCAGATCGACGTGGAGGTCGGCGCCCTCGCGGTGGAAGTGCGCGTGCGGGCGCACGTGCAGCGTGAGCAGGAGGTCGCCCGGCGGGCCGCCCGAGGGGCCCGGCGAGCCATGGCCGGCGACGCGCACGCGGCTCCCCTCCTCGGCGCCGGCGGGGATGCGCACGGTGACCGGCTCGGGGGTGTGCCCGAGGCGCAGGTGCAGCGTGGTGCCGCGCACGGCCGCGGCGAAGTCGATCGTGATCTCGCTCTCGACGTCGGCGCCGCGACGCGGGCCCGGACGCGCGCCGCCGCGACGCCCCGCGCGGCCGCCGAGCAGGTCGCCGAAGAGGTCGCCGAGATCGACGTGCCCCCCTCCGCCACCGCCGGAGAAGATCGACTCGAAGTCGACCGGCGCGCCGCCGCCACCGCCGCCGCGCTGCTGGTCGGCCCAGCGCTTGTACTGACGCATGCGCTCGGCGTCGAAGCCGTCGCGCAGCGCGTCGGCGCCGAACTCGTCGAACAGCGCGCGCTTCTTGGCGTCGCCGAGCACGTCGTACGCCTGGTTGACCTCCTTGAAGTCGGCCTCGGCCTTGGCGTTGCCCGGGTTCTTGTCCGGGTGGAGCTTGCCCGCGAGCTTGCGGTACGCCTTCTTGAGGTCGTCGTGCGTCGCGTCGCGCGCGACGCCGAGCACGCTGTAAGGGTCACGCGCCATGGGGAGCGAACGGCAAGGTAGGGCTCCGCGCGACGCCCCGCAACCGCGCCCCTGCCGCGGCCATCGCTGCTAGTCTCGCGCCATGCGTCGACTCGCCGGTGCCGCCGCGACCGCGCTCGCGCTCGCGGCCTCCGCCGCATCGTGCGGCGGGCAGAGCACGTGGCGCCCTCCCCCGCCGTCGGGGCCCACGTACGTGTACGAGTTCCAGGGCTTCCGCGAGAAGAGCACGACCGTCGTCGCAGCCGGCGGCGGCGGGCCCGCGGGGGGCTTCGGCATGGGC
The DNA here is from genome assembly GCA_903893335.1 of uncultured delta proteobacterium. Lineage (GTDB taxonomy): Bacteria > Myxococcota_A > Polyangia > Polyangiales > Polyangiaceae > CAITLX01. Next base: position 1,954 of record CAITLX010000408.1, read on the forward strand.
GGCGGCGGCACCGAGCGCACCGCGCGCGAGCTTCACGGCGCGTCGGCCGCCGACCCGCTCGGCGAGTCGCGCCCCATCGACGGCGTGCGGTTCAACGAGCACCTGGGCTCGACCGGCGTCGCCGTGGCGCCCGCCGGGTCGGCCCGCGCGCCCTCGGGGGCGCGGTGAGGCGCGTCGCGTCGCTCGCGGCGCTGGCCCTCTCGGCCGGGGGCTGCGCGTTCGGGCACCCGCCCATCGGCCCGCACGGCGCGCTCGATCTCACGGGCGTCGAGGCGCCCACGCTCGCGGTCCCCGCCCCGACGCGGCTGCGCACGCGCCGCGTCGTCGTGCTCGGGCGCTTCGACAGCACCGCGGTGCAGCCCATCGGCGGGCTCTACGACGAGGTCGATCCGGGCGTCTCGCCGCTCTACCGCACCTACTCGTTCCCCGACGGCGCGCTCGAGATCTTCGAGGCCACGAGCGACGCGCTGCGCGCCTCGGGGCTCGAGGTGCTCAAGGACTACGCGACGCACGCCGAGCCCGCGCTCGTCGAGGCGCCGCTGCGCGCGAAGGACCCGCTGCTCGTCACCGCGACCCTCGTCGCGCTGCAGCACGACCAGGTGCGCCGCGAGGCCGACCCACGCCCGCGCGACGAGGAGATCGCGCGCGTCGCGGCGCACGTCGAGGTGCGCGATCTCTCCGGCGCGGTGCGCTTCGCGAAGGACGAGGTCGTCGTCGGGCGCACGCCCGCGCGGCCCGGCGCCGACCTGCTGCGCCTGCTCGGGCTCGCGCTCGGCGACCGGCTCGCGCGCGACCCAGCGTTCCAGAAGGCCGTCGAGGCCGAGGTGGCGCCGTGAGGCCTCGCTCGCGCTCGTCGCTCGCGGCGCTCGCGCTCACCGCGGCGCTCGCCGGCTGCGGCGGCTCCGAGGCTGCGCGCGGCACGCTCTCCGCGCTGCCCATCAAGCTCGGCGCGCTCGGCTCGCGCCCCTCGGCC
>CAITLX010000409.1 GCA_903893335.1 uncultured delta proteobacterium
CGGCGCCCGCGCCGCCACCCGCGCCGGCTCCGCCGCGGCCGCCCGAGGCGCCGTTGCCGCCGTTGCCGCCGCGCCCGCCGTTGGAGACCTGGAGGAAGTTGGCCTCGGCGCGCAGCACGCCCGAAGCGACCGAGAGGCCGAAGCTCCCGCCGCCGCCGGTGCCGCCGGTGCCAGGCTTACCGCCGCAGCCGCCGCCGCCCGCGCCGCCGCCTCCGCCGCCCTTGTCCGCGTTGCACAGGTTGGTGCAGACCGACCCGACGCAGGTGCGGGCGGCTCCGCCGCCGCCACCACCGCCGCCGCCACCCGAGCCGCCGGCGGTGCCGGCGTGCCCGCTCGGAGCCGAGGGCGCGATGTAGGCCCCGGTGCCGTCGAAGCTCCCGAGCTGCGCGCCCGCTGCGGCTGGGGACCCAGGCGCGCCCGAGATCAACGCGCTTCCGCCCTTGCTCCCGACCTTGCCGGTGTCGCTGCCCGACGGCGACGTGGAGCAGGCGTTGGGCCCGGCGCCGCCGGGGCCGCCGCTGCCGGCGGTGCCGTTCGACCCGTCGCCGCCGCCGGCGCGATCGTAGCCGCCGTCGCCACCCTTGCCGCCGGTGACCGCGCAGGTCGAGGCGGTGGTCGTCCCGCCCGTGCCGCCGCCCGAGCAGGCGTTGCAGCCGGCCGCGCCTGGATTGCCATCGGCGCCGTCGGGGCCGGTCGTGCCGTTGCTGCCGCTCGACCCGTCGCGCCCGGGGCCGACCGTGATGACGTTGTCGTGCACGTAGAGCTCGGCCGTGCCGGAGGCGAGGCGCACGCCGTAGGTGCTCGCGCCGGGGCCCGACGACGGCTGCTGGACGTTGACCGTGAGGCCGGCGACCTGCGTCGGACGATCGATCGACGTCGCGAGGATGCCCGTCTCGGTCGCGACCAGCGTCGTGGTGACGGAGATGCCGCGCTTCACCGCGTCGTAGGTGCGCAGGAAGTGGTTGTTCTGGTCGAAACCGCCGTAGACGCTCACGCCGGACACCATCGTGATGGTGCCCTGGTACGTCTCGCCCGAGAGGCAGACGTCGACGCCGAGCGTCGCGGCGAGCTGCTGCGCGTAGGGGACGCTCTGCACCGGCGCGGCGCGCGTGCCGCCGGCCGGGTCGTCGACGCCCGTGGCCCCGGAGACGTAGACGCACTGCTCGATGCGGCCGTCGCCGCCGTCGCAGTTGTCGTCGGTGGCGAGCGGGTCGATCGGGTCGTCGTTGGACGTCTTGACGCAGAAGTACTCGCAGCCGCACGAGCCGCTCGCGCCCGAGGTGTTGGCGTTGCCGTCGATGTCCCAGAAGTTGCTCGGGCACCCCGCCGCGCAGGGGTCGACCACGTCGGGCTGCACGTCGGCGGTCGCGTCGGTCGAGACGACGTCGCTCGCCGTGTCGGTGCTGGCGTCGCTCTGCGCGCCGTCGTCGCCTGCGTCGCTGCCGCCCTGTCCATCGGCGGCGGTGTCGCTCCCGGCGTCAGCCCCCGCGGAGCCGCCGGAACCGCCCGAGCCGTCGCTGCTCGAGTCGGTGGTCGCGTCGGCGCCGGCGTCCACCTTGGCGCCAGCGCTGCCCCCCGTGCCATCGACGACGTCGCTGGTGCCGGAGCTTGCGCAGCCTGCGACGAGCGGCGCCGCGATCAAGATCCCCGAGAGAAACCAGGCAGCGAGCGGCTTGCGCGTCATGACGAACATTGTGCGCGGGTGGCTCCCCATTGCAAGAGCGAAAGGCGAGGGACACCGGCGCGTAACGTGGCCGCCGCCTCAGGCGGATCGGGCTGCGGCGTTCGGCGGCCTCGGGTAGCATCGCCGGATGCAGAAGCGCCTGCGGGGGGTGTTCGTGGTGGCCTGCGGTGCCCTCGTGCTCGGCGCGTGCGCGCCGACCGAGGGGAGCATCGATCCGAGCGGCGCCGGCGCGGGCGGTGGCGGCGGCAGCGCGGGCACGGGCGGGGGAGGCGGCGGCTCCGGCGGCGGGGCAGGGGGCGTGCTCATCGACAGCGGGCTCGACGACTCCGCGCAGGAGGGGGGCGGCTGCGCGGCCATCTCCGAGCAGGGCAAGGTCACGCCGCTCGAGCTGTACATCCTGCTCGACCGGTCGGCGTCGATGGTCGGCGACAAGTGGGCGGCGGCGACCACGGGCCTCGACACGTTCGTCGCCGACGCGAAGTCGGCGGGCATCGACGTGGCGCTCGGGGTGCTGCCGCGCCCAGGGCTGAGCACCTGCGATCCGACGCCGTTCGAGACGCCCGACGTGCCCTTCGGGGTGCTCCCCGGAGCGGGCGGCGCGCTGAGCGCGGCGCTCGCGGGCTTCACGCCGACCGGCATCGGCACGCCGATCTACCCCGCGCTCGCCGGCGCGCTCTCGGGCGTCTCCAAGGTGGTCGCGGCCAACCCGGGGCACTCGGGCGCGGTGCTGCTCGTGACCGACGGCGCGCCGCAGGGGCCGACGCAGTGCTCGGGAGGAGTGAACGCCGAGGACGTGCAGGTCATCGCCAACGTCGCGCACACGGCGTACGCGAGCACGGGCGGGCATCCGTCGGTGACGACGTTCGTCGTCGGGCTGCCCGGGGTCGATCAGACGTTCGCCAACCAGGTCGCCGCCGCCGGAGGCTCGACCTCGGCGGTGCTCGCGACGAGCCCGACCAACGTGCAGGCGCAGTTCGCGGCGGCCCTCGCGCAGGTGCGCGGCGCGGCGCTGCCGTGCACCTTCGTGCTCCCCGACAAGGTGAGCCAGGGCACGATCGCCTACGACCGCGTCAACGTCGTCTACACCCACGGCGACGGCGTGACGCGAGAGCCCCAGGCGCAGGTGAGCGACTGCTCGTCGGCTGGCTGGCGTTACGACGACGCGGCGCACCCGACCGAGATCGTGCTCTGCCCCGACCTGTGCGACGCCGTGCACCACGATCTGGGCGCGACGATCGACATCGCGCTCGGCTGCCAGACGATCGTGAAGTAGGCGCGGGCCCGCTCTTCAGATCGTCCCGGTGCGGCGCGGTCCGCCGACGATCAGATCGTCCCGGTGCGGCGCGCGACGAAGAGCGCGAGCGCGACCGAGGCGAGCGCGAGAAGCCCCGCGCGGGTCGTCTTGCGGTGGAGCAGGCGCCGGAAGAAGCCGCCCGAGGTCGTCGTGGCGGGCGCGCGGACCGGCGTCGCGGCTGCCCGGATCGCGGCGAGCTTCTGCCCCTCGGGGGAATCCCGCGGGGGGTCGCGCCGCGTGCTCGGCGCCTCGGGGGGCGTCTCCTGGGGCTCGAAGATGGCGTCGTCGTCGCCCGCTGCGGGCAGCACGAAGCGCCCGAGCCAGGTGGTGCGCGTGATGTCGCCCTGCGCGAGCGTCTGCGTGCGCTCCTCGCCGAGCGTCGCGCGCAGGCTCGACAGCGGCTGGAAGCTGACGACCTCGGCGAAGATGCGACGGTTGCCGACGGTCGCGACGAGCGCGTCGTTGGCGAGCAGCCACACCGCGGGGGCGGACGAGTCGCCCGTCGCCCGGGCGGTGGCGCGCAGCGGGTAGATCGGGTGCGGCGTGGAGAACGTGACGGTGACCCAGGGGAGCTCGCCGGACGGCAAGGTCGCGAGCAGCGCGAAGGTGCCGCCGCTCTGCACGTAGCGCTGGCCCCAGGCCTCGAGCTCGGGCGTGGGCGCGAGCTTCTGCTTCGCGAGCCAGCCGTCGAGCGCCTTGGTGTCGGCCGCCGGCACGCTGCCGAACGCGACCTTGCCCTCGGCGGAGACGCGCGGCTCGAGGGGCTTCGGCACGCTGAGCGCGCGGAGGAACTTCGTGCCGTCGAGGTCTTCGAGGGCGACGCGGCGCGGGGGCGTCGGCGTCGGCACGATGAGACCGTGCGATCCGGCGGGCTCGAGCTTCGCGGTGAGCGCGAGCGTCTCCATGTGGCCGACGGCATCCCACACGATGAGGGCGTCCTCCGCGGTGAGCCGCGGAGAGGCCCCCTCGGCGCCGACGGGGGCGGACGCGCGGGCGGTGGCGGGGGCGAGCGCGAGCAGGGCGAGCGCGACGAGGAGCGAGCGGTCGGGACGCATGGCGCGCGGAGTATGCAACGAGCGCGGCGCTCGCGTCATCCGCCTCGTCGAGGGGGCGGTTCGCGCGGCGAGCGCGGGCGTCAGCGCAGCGCGTCGGGGACCGAGGCGACCGCGCTGTGCACCGCAGCGGCGATCGCGCCGAGCTCGGCGGTCGAGCGGTGGGTGGCGTCGTTCTCGGCGCGCGCGCTCCCCTCGATCACGGCGTGGATCGCGCCGCCGCGCGCGTCGCGCAGCGTGGCGGAGACGACGCACCGGGCGTGCGTGGCGCGCTCGGTCGCGTGGCTCTCGAGCTCGACGAGCGAGGCGGAGAGTACGAAGGTGCGCCCGCGCGGCGCGCGGCTGTAGTCCAGGCGCGCGAGCTCGCGCTCCACAGCCGAGCGCACGAGGCGCGAGAGGTCGACGCCCTGGCGAGCGACGTTGACGCCGACCTCACCGAGCGAGACGGGGGGCTCGGCCGCGTCGGTCGAGCGAGCGACGGCCGCGCACGCGACCAGCGCGATCGCGAACCATGCCCTCCTCGACCTGCCGTGCGCCCTGGATTCCATCGTCACCCACCTCGCGAGAGTCGGAACGGCCGACCTGCGCGGATCTTGAGTCGCAGCTAGCCCGCCGCCGACGAGACGGCCCAGTTTTCGGCGCGCGCCCTTGCTCCGAGTCTGCGTCAGCGCGTTGACGCTCGCCGTCGCCGAGCTGCGCTACGCTCGGCGCCATGCGGCTGCGTCTCGCCCTCGCCACGCTCGCCGCCCTCGCGTGCGGCGCCTGCTCGTGCACGTCGGAGCCCGCGCCGATGTGCGACGTACACGCGGCCGGCCCCGCGCGCTTCCACGACGCGACGGCCTCGTGGGGGCTCGACGCGCAGGGCGCCTCGGTCACGGGCAACCGCATCGTGGCCGCCGACGTGGACGGCGACGGGTACCCCGATCTCGTCGTGCAGGCGGTCTCGTCGAACGCGCGCACGCAGCTTCCGGGCGGCCCGTGGCTGGTGCGCCTGCTGATGAACCGCCCGCGCCCAGGCGGCGGACGCCGCTTCGTCGACGCGACCGTGGCGAGCGGCTTCTTCCAGACGCGCTCGGGCTCGACCACGGAGCTTCGCAGCGCGCACGTGGCGGTGTTCGCCGACGTGGACGGCGACGGCGATCTCGACGCCTTCAGCGGCACCTACGTCGACCCGACGCACCCCGCGACCGACCCGGGCGACCGCAGCGAGGTCCTGCTCAACGACGGCCGCGGCGTCTTCACCCTCGCCCCCGCGTCGGCGACGAGCCCCTCGAGCAAGCAGCTCTGGCCGACGACGAGCGCCACCTTCGCCGACGTCGATCGCGACGGCATCGTCGATGTGTACGTGGGCTTCTGGTACGCGAGCTACGGCCGCACGCAGAACGGCGTGCAGGCGCAGCTCTACCGGGGCAGGGGAGACGGCACGTTCGAGGCGACCACCGTCGCAGCCGGCCTCACCACCGACGCGTACGGCTTCGACGACGGGACGAACACGCGCCCGGCCTACGGCGTCACCTCGTGCGACGTCGACGGCGACGGAGCCCCCGACCTGATGGTCAGCGCCTACGGGCGGCAGTGGAACGAGCTGTGGCACAACCGCGGCGACGGCACCTTCGCCGAGGTGGGGCGCGAGGCGGGCTACGCCGGCGACGACGACCTCGACTACTCGGACAACCAGTTCTTCGCCTGTTACTGCACGCTCCACGCGGAGGCCCCCGATTGCGCAGGGGTCGGCGCGCCGAGGACGACGTGCCCCGACCCTGCCGACGCGTACTGGGCCCCGGGCACCGACGACCAGCCCTGGCGGCTCAACGGCAACACGTTCACCACCTGGTGCGGCGACGCCGACGGCGACGGGCGGCTCGACCTCTACTCGGCGGCGATCCGACACTGGCACATCGGGGGCAGCTCCGACGCGTCGGGCCTCGTGCTCAACGACGGCTCGCCCGAGGCGCCGCACTTCGCGCGGCTCGGCAACGACGCGACGGGGCTCGCGTGGCCCCACCCGACCACCGACTGGAACGAGGGTGGGCTCATGGTGGCCGGCGCCGATCTCGACGGCGATGCTCGGACGGATTTCTTCGTAGCTGCGAGCGATTACCCCGATCAGTTCGGGCTTTTGTTTCACCAGAAGAGCGACGGGACCTACGAGGAGGTCGGCGAGGCGTGGGGGCTGCACCACGCCTGCGCGAGCGGGCTGGCCGTCGCCGACTTCGACCGCGACGGCGACCTCGACGTGGTCGTCGGCTCGGGCACCGCGCGCGACTGCAGCAAGACGTGGAAGACCAACGAGGTGCACCTGTACGAGAGCGACGCGAGCGAGCACGCGCGCTCGCTCGCCCTGCGCCTGGTCGCCGACGGGGTCCACGCCAACCGCGCCGCCATCGGTGCTCGCGTCACGGTCGAGGCCGGCGGCGTCGCCCGCGTGCAGGAGCTTGGCGGCGGCTACGGCCACATGGGCATGCAGCACGACACGGTGCTCTCCTTCGGCGTCGGGGCGTGCGCCTCGGCGCGCGTGACGGTGCGCTGGCCCGACGCAGCCGGCACCACCGAGTCGTGGGACGTGGTCGAGGCGGGCGGGCTGGTCGAGCTACGCCAGGGCGACCGCGCGGTGCACCGCGTCGCGCTCGACGCGCCCTGACCCGCGCATCGCGCTTGCCCCGCACCGCCGAAAGTGGTCTGTCCCTTCCCCGAGGCACGTCATGTCGAGCTCCTTCGTCGTCCACCCGAACCCGAACCCGCACTCGGCCGCCGAGCGCGCCGAGCGCCTGAAGAGCCCCGGCTTCGGCCGCTACTTCACCGACCACATGGTGGTGGCGCGCTACGCCGACGGCGCCTGGGGCCCCGCGACGATCGAGCCCTACGCGCCCATCACGCTCGACCCGTCGGCGTCGGTGCTGCACTACGGGCAGGCGATCTTCGAGGGGTTCAAGGCGTACCGACAGGCCGACGGCGGCATCGCCACCTTCCGCGCCGAGAAGAACGCCGAGCGCTTCGCCTCGTCGGCGCGTCGCCTCGCGATGCCCGCGCTGCCGGTCGAGGTCTTCTGCGGCGGCGCCGATCAGCTCATCGGGCTCGAGCAGGCCTGGGTGCCCGGCGGCGACGGCGAGAGCCTCTACATGCGCCCGCTGATGATCGGCACCGACCCGTTCCTCGGCGTGCGGCCGTCGCTCGAGTACCTGTTTCTGCTCTTCGCGTCGCCGGCGGGCGCCTACTTCCCGCGCGGCGTGAAGCCCGTCACCGTCTGGATCTCCGACGAGTACGTGCGCGCCGCCCCCGGAGGCACCGGCTTCGCCAAGTGCGCGGGCAACTACGCGGCGAGCCTCGTGGCGCAGGCCCAGGCGCAGGCCGAGGGGTGCGACCAGGTCGTGTGGCTCGACGCCGTGCACCGCGCCTACGTCGAGGAGATGGGCGGCATGAACCTCTTCTTCGTCCTGCGCGAGGGGGGAAAGACCATCGTCACCACGCCCGAGCTGACCGGCTCGCTGCTGCCCGGCGTGACGCGCGACAGCCTGCTCGTGCTGGCGCGCGACCTCGGCTACGAGGCCGACGAGCGCCGCATCGGCGTCGACGAGTGGCGCGAGGGCGTCGCGAGCGGGCGCGTGGTCGAGGTCTTCGCGTGCGGCACCGCCGCGGTCATCACGCCGGTCGGCGCGGTCAAATCGCGCCAGGGCGCGTTCACGATCGGCGACGGCGAGGGGGGCCCGGTCGCGGCGCGCCTGCGCCAGGCGCTGCTCGATTTGCAGCACGGTCGCGCGCCCGACCCGCACGGCTGGATGCACCGCGTCGTCTGAGGGGCGCCCGCGCCTCGTCACCGCCCGTGCGCCCCGGCGACCACCCCGAGTTCTTCCGCCTCGCGCCCCCCGAGGGCGCGTCGCGCGAGAGCACGATCCGGCTCGATGCCGACGGGCGCTTCTGGCACGACGGCGAGCGCGTCGAGCACCCGGCGCTCGAGGCGGCGCTGCACCGCTGGATCGCGCGCCACCCCGACGACGGGCGGTTCATCCTCACCAACGGGTGGGACTGGACCTACTTCACGGTCGACGACGCCCCCTACGCCGTCCGCTCGCTCCAGGTCGAGCCCGACCGCGTCGTGCTCCGGCTGTCCGACGGCACCGACGAGCCCCTCGACCCCACGACCGCGCGGGTCGGCGCGCACGACGCGCTCTACGTGCGGGTCAAGGGGGGCGCCTTCGACGCCCGCTTCTCGCGTCACGCGCAGGGTCAGCTCGAGCCGGTGCTCGAGGCCGGCCCGGGCGGCGAGCCCACGCTCGCCGTCGGGGGGCGGCGGTACATGGTATCCTTCTGACCGATCCCATGCGCCTGCTCATCGCCGATCGTTTCCCCGAGCGCGCGCTCGTGGAGCTCAGCCACCTCGGCCTCGAGGTCGTCTACCGCCCCGAGCTCACCAGCGAAGAGCTGCCGCGCGAGCTCGAGGGGGTCACCATCCTCGTGGTGCGAGGCCTCGAGGTCTCGCGCCTCGCCATCGAGGCCGCGCGTGACCTCGACCTCATCGTGCGCGCGGGCGCGGGCGTGTCGTCGATCGACGTGCGGGCCGCGAGCTCGCGCGGCATCTACGTCTCGTGCTGCCCCGCCAAGAACGCCATCGCCGTCGCCGAGCTCACCTTCGCGCTGCTGCTCGCGCTCGACCGGCGCATCCCCGACGCGGTCGCCGGCCTGCGCGCCGGGCGCTGGGAGAAGGACGAGTTCGCGCGCGCCGAGGGGCTGCACGGCAAGCACCTGGGCATCGTCGGCCTCGGCGCGGTCGGTCGCGAGGTGCTCACGCGCGCGCGCGCCTTCGGCCTCGTGCCGCACGCCTACTCGCGCGCCCTCACGCCGCACCGCGCCTACGAGGCGGGCGTCGGCTACGCCAGCTCGCTCGAGCAGCTCGCGTCGCGCTCGCAGATCCTGTCGCTGCACCTGCCGCTCGTGCCCGCGACGCGCGCCATCGTCTCGCGCGAGGTGCTCGAGGCGCTGCCCGACCGCGCCATCCTCCTCAACACCGCAGCCGCCGAGCTCGTCGACAACGAGGCGCTCGCCGAGATCGCGCCGCGCAAGGGGCTTCGGCTCGGGCTCGACGTGTTCGAGGGGGAGCCCGCGACGCGCTCGGGGCGCTTCCGCTCGCCGCTGCTCGATCTGCCCACGGCCTACGGCACGCCGCACATCGGCCAGTCGACCGACCAGGCGCAGGCCGCGCTCGCCGACGAGACGGTGCGCATCGTGCGCGCGTTCCTCGTCGAGGGAAACGTGCCCAACGTCGTCAACGTCTGCGCCGCGTCGCCGGCGCGCTTTCAGCTCGTCGTGCGGCACCTCGACCGCATCGGGGTGCTGGCCAACGTGCTCGGCGTCATCAAGCGCCACGGCATCAACGTCGAAGAGGTGTCCAACACCGTGTTCGACGGCGCGCAGGCCTCGGCCGCGAAGGTGCGGCTCGCGGGTCGGCCGAGCGAGGCCTGCCTCGCGGAGATCCGCGCGTTCGACGAGGTCCTGCACGTCGACTGCGTCGCGCTGCCCAACCGCGCGTGAGTCGGTCGCGCGCGTCGCGCCTCGTGCGTGACCTGCGCGTCGATGCTGCCCGCCGTCGGCGGCGAAACGCGTCGCGGCGGCGTTGACCGACGCCTGCCCGGTGTTACCTTCGATGGGCTCCCTCTGCGGGACACGACAGGCGGGCTATTTCGAATCCCTTACGAGCTGACCATAGGGGGCTGCACGCTACACCGTGGTGCGCCAGGCCCGGGTTCTTTCACCGGGAGGCCAGAAGCGGTGCCGCGGCCCCCACCTAGCGCTACGCTAGGGGTTCAAGCTGCTCGTCACCGGTCCCGCGGTACGGAGCATTTTTTCGGGCGAGCCACCTCGGGCGAGGTGGGCTCGCCCGACCCGTTTGGGGGGGGCTGAGCGAGGCGAGGCAGGGCGCGGATCGACGTGGTGAGCCGTCTCGTCCGCGGAGGTGCGCGGATCGGTGCCGGTGTTTGACTATGCTCAATGAATTGAGTAAAAGTGCTCACTACGATGCGCACGATCGTTCGCTCCCAGTACGAGGTGCTCCGCACCCGGCTGCGCGGTCCTGGCGAGCTCATCCAGGTCGTCGCCGGCCCGCGCCAGGTCGGCAAGACGACGCTCGTCCGGCAGGTGATGGCCAAGCTCGGCGGTCCGTCGCACTTCGCGACGGCGGACGCGCCTGCGCCGCCCGACGCGCGTTGGATCGAGGTGCAGTGGGACATGGCCGAGCGGCTCGCCGGCGAGGGTGGCGTGCTCGTCCTCGACGAGGTGCAGAAGGTCCGCGGCTGGGCCGACGTCGTGAAGGCTCGCTGGGACGACGACCGCGCGCAGGGGCGGCGGCTGCGCGTCGTGCTGCTCGGGTCGTCGCCGCTGCTCGTGCAGCGGGGGCTGACCGAGAGCCTCGCGGGGCGATTCGAGGTCATCCGCATGGCGCAGTGGTCGTGGCCGGAGATGCGCGAGGCGTTCGGCTTCGGCGTGGACGACTACGTCCGCTTCGGCGGCTACCCCGGGGCGGCTCCGCTCGTCTCGGACCCTTCGCGCTGGGCTGCGTACATCCGCGACGCCCTCGTCGAGACGACGCTGTCGCGCGACGTGCTGATGATGACGCGCGTCGACAAGCCGGCGCTCCTGCGGCAGCTGTTCGAGCTCGCGTGCGCCTACTCGTCGCAGGAGCTGTCGTACAACAAGATGCTCGGGCAGCTGCAGGACGCCGGCAACACGACCACGCTCGCGCACTACCTCGAGCTGCTGTCCGGCGCGGGGCTCGTGTCGGGCCTGCAGAAACACGCCGGCGAGATCGTGCGCGCGCGCGGATCGAGCCCGAAGCTTCAGGTTCACGACACCGGCCTCGTCACGAGCCGCCTCGGCGGCGCGACGGACCCGCGCGCCGAGCCCGAGCTTTGGGGTCGGCTCGTCGAGTCGACCGTCGGCGCGCACCTGCTCCACACGGCGCCCGCCGAGGGGGTCTCGGTGCGCTGGTGGCGCGACGGCCACGACGAGGTCGACTTCGTCGTGCAGCGCGGGCCGCGCGTCACGGCGATCGAGGTGAAGACCTCGCGCACCGGGTCGCTGCGCGCGCTCACGCGGTTCCAGGACGAGTTCCCCGGCGCTCGCTCGCTCGTCGTCGGCCCGGGCGGCGTCGCGCTCGAGACGTTCCTGTCGAAGCCCGCGGCGCAGTGGCTGTGACGCCGCGGGCCCACGCGCCTCCGAGGTTGAGAGGCGGCCATCGCCCCCCCCTCACGCCGCCCGCGCTCGCCTCAGCTCTCCCCGGGTCATCGGGCCGCGCAGCAGGGTGATGGTCGAGCGCACCTGGAGCAGCGTGGGCTCGTCGCCGTCGTGCGCGTCGCGCACGATGAACCACCGCGACGCGAGGTGGCCGAGCGTCTCGACGAGCTTGCGCGTCACGGCGCGGTCGGCGCCGCCGACCAGGCCGTCGACCACGCGCGCGCGGTCGGCGTCGGTCTGCAACCGGCCGACGCACCAGAGCCCCGCGTTGCCGAGCGCTCGGTAGTCGAGGTCCATCGGGTTCTGCGTGGCGAGCACCACGCCCACGCCGAACGCCCGCGCCTGCTTCATCAGCGCGACCAGCGGGCGCTTGGTCGGCGGGTTCTGCGGGTGCGGCGGCAAGAAGCCGTACACCTCGTCGAACACCACCAGCGCGCGAAGCTGCGAGCTTCCGGGCAGCGACCGCACCCAGGCGAGCGTCTCCTCGAGCAGCACGCCGAGCACCAGCGCGCGCTCCTCGTCGTCGAGGTGCGCCACGCTCACGACGACC
>CAITLX010000410.1 GCA_903893335.1 uncultured delta proteobacterium
CTGACCCGCGCCCGGGAAATCTCCCTGCCCGCGGCGAGCACGAGGGCGTAGGAGGCGGTCCTGAGTTTCACGATGGGGGTACTCCGCGTTGGGGGCGTGTCGGGAGGCTCGTGTTTCGCGAGCCGCGCGCATGGTGCCAGCGTTGGACGAGCCGACGCTGGATTGTATGCACTCCTTCCAGACTACACGGATTCCAGAGTGCGGGGTGCGCGGCTTGGAGACGACCGGGGGGCGTGCGGCGAAGCCGCGCTCGGCCAGACCTCAGAACGCGAGGCCGTCGATGCCGAGCGAGACGCCCCGGCCGAGCGACACGCGCCCCGGAGGCGCCGGCGGGGCACCGAGCGGAGCGACGCCGACCTGCGTCTGCGCGTTGCCGACCCAGAGCGGGATGCCGACCGCGAGGGCGACGACGCCGAGCACGAGCAGCCCGCTGCCGACGCCGCGGAGCGCGCCGCGCTCCTCGGAGGTGAGCACGCGGTCCTGGCTGGTCGTGGAGTCGCGCGTCGTTCCCGCGGAGCTCGCCGCGAGGAACACGAGCCCGTAGAGCGCGGATCCCGCGCCCGTCAGCGTCGCGGCGATGCCCCCGATCTTCCTGGCGGAGTGGGCAGCGTCCACCTCGATGCGCACGGCGTTCCAGGCGGCGGGGAGCACGAAGGCGTCGGACGTGACGAGCCCGGGACCATCGAGGCGGTAGTGAAACGCGCGCCCGACGCGCATGCGGCAGGGCGCCGCGCACAGGGGGCGCCAGACGGGCCCCGACACGCCTTGCACGCTCTGCTGCAGGGTCATCGCCTCGGGTCCAGCGGGCAATTCGACGTAGGTGTCGTCGTTGGGAGCGGCGGCCTCCTGGGGGGGCGCCTCGGGGCCGTCGATGGGGGCGAGCGAGAGCACGTCGGCGGCTGCGATGGAGACCGTGCGTCCGCCGGCGAGCGACAGCGTTACGCCGACGCTCGGCTCGTACGCGACGAGATCGCCCCGGTACAGCGCGCCTTGACGCGTCTGCACCTGCATGGCGCGCCCGCCTGCCGGCTTGGCCGCCGCGGCGTACGCGGGGGGCGGCGAAGGTGGCGGAGGCAACGGGGCGTAGGGCGCGGGCTCGGCAGCGCCGGCAGGCGCGCCGAGCGCAGAGAGCGCGACGAAGGCGACGAGCGCCGCGCCGCGCGGAAGGGGAAGGGTCATGCGCGCCAGCCTTTCACGAGCCTCAACGGTACCAGAACGCCGAGAGCGACACGTCGAGCGAGTCGTGGAAGACGCGCGCGTCGACCCCGAGCGCAAGGTCGTCCGAGAGCGACCAGCGCGTCGTGGCGTGCGCGCTCCAGACGGCGCGGGGCTCCTGGTAGGGCGCCCATTGCCAGCTGCCCGTCGCGAGCGCGACCAGCCGCGTCGAGGGGCGCCAGCGCACCCCGCCCCAGGGGCCGACCGCGGCGCGCAGCGGCACGTGCGCGGCGTCTTGAAACACCGACGAGCCATAGACGCTCGTGTCGGCCGTGAAGAACAGCGTCAGCGCCCGCCGGGCGAACGTGAACGCGGGACCGGCGCCGACCTCGCCGACGGCGACGAAGCAGCCGGCGGCCGGGCAGAGCGGCGAGCGCATCCGCGTGCCGCCGACATCGACGCGCCAGGACAGGCGGTGATCGAAGCGCGAGATCTCATTGAGCGACACGATGCGCACGAGCGAGGCCTCCTCGAGCCGCACCTTTCGCTCGGCAGGCCAGACGCGCGCGTCGATGGGGGCGAACTCGATCTGCGAGAGCTCGGGCTGGCCGCGGGGAGGGTCGGCGAGGTCGTGCAGCGCGGTGCGGTACGAGAGCGTGAAGAAGGCGGCCCCCAGCGTGCTCGCGCCGCTGCCGAGGCCGAGGCGCTGCGAGCGGTGGCCGCGGTCGGGGCGCTCGTCGTCCACGGGGCGCGACGCGAGGTCGGCGCTCGGCCGCAGCAGCGAGGCGCGGCGCTCGAGCAACCGCTGCTTCTTGCGCGCGGCGGGCGAGTCGCGCTGCTCGTCGACCAGGTCGCGCGCCCAGCGCATGTCGACGAGGTCGGCCGCGGCGTCGAGCACGCGAACGGCGGCGTCGTCGTCGAGGTCGACCGCGAGCGCCGACTCGGGGTCGCCCACGAGCGCCTCGACGGCGGCGAGCTCCGCCGAGGGCATCGAGGCCGTGCGCTCCTCGAACTGCCGGCGCAGCGAGGGGCGGTAGCGCACGCTGCGCACCAGCCCCGGCTGGTCGGCGAGCACGCGCACGGTGTCGATGGGGATGACCGGCGTGCGAAGTCGGCCGACGAGATCGCGCTCGGGAATGGCGGCCTCGAGGGCGCCGAGCACGTGGTACGAGCAGTTCTCGTCGAGGTAGAAGTAGTCGAAGTGGGTCGAGCCCAGCTCCCACAGGTGATCGACGAGCCGCTCCACCTGCGCGTCGTCGAGGGCGAGCTCGTACTCCCAGAGGTCGCGCGACTCGTAGTCGTTGTACTCGCGTACTTTGTAATAGTAGGGCAGCCGGCTGAACGTGCCCGGAAAGAGGCCGAGCAGCCCCTTGAACGCGTAGAGCATCGCGTTGGGGGTGTCGACGTGCGCCGAGAAGTCGACCGCCGAGTCGAGCAGCTCGCGCCGCTTGCCGATGGCGCCCGGCTGGTGCTTGCCGATGCGCAGGAAGGTGTGACCGAACGCCGACGCGGGGTTGTTGAGGTAATAGGACGAGAAGACGACGGCGACGCCCTCGGGGCGCATGCGCTCGCGGTACTCGGTGAGCTTGTCGCACCGCACCGGGGCGAGCCTGTCGTGGGCGAAGGCGAGCCGCTCGTCGAGCCAGGCGAAGCGCGCCGGGAAGCGGCAGGCAGGGTGCTCGAAGCGCGCGTCGCGCCACGCGGGCGAGAAGAAGGCGCGAACGGTGGCCTCGAGCTCCGCGGCGGGGTCGCTCGCGCCCTCGGGCGCGAGGAAGAAGCCGACGCCGTCGGCCTGGCTGTGCGGCGCGCCGAACCAGCCGGGCCGGTAGTGCACGAGCCTCTGCCAGCCGCGCTCGTCGGCGAGGTGCAGGTCGCGCGCGCGCGCGACGAGTCGCTCGACGTCGTCGTCGGGCGCGGCTGCGCGCGCGGGCGGCGCGA
>CAITLX010000411.1 GCA_903893335.1 uncultured delta proteobacterium
CGCGCCAGCAGGTCGAGCGATGCGACGGCCGACCCCGCGGCCAGGTCGTCGGCCACGCCGTCGAGCGCGCGCGCGAGCGCCCGCGCCGCGGCGGCGACCTCGGCGTGGTTGGCCGCGAAGATGTCGCGCCACACCGCCTCGGGGCCGCCGGCCACGCGCGTCAGATCGCGGAACCCAGGCCCCGCTGCGTCGAGCGCCCCCGCGTCGGCTGCGAGCGCGACGAGCGCGCTGGCGACCAGCTGCGGCAGGTGCGACACGCGCGCGACCGCTGCGTCGTGGCGAGCGGCGTCGAGAGCGACCGGCTCCGCGCCCGCCGCGCGCACGAGCCGCTCGACCGAGGCGTGCGCGTCGGCGTCCGCGCCCGGCACGAGGAACCAGCGCGCCCCCTCGAAGAGCGTGGGCGTCGAGGCCTCGAAGCCCCCCTGCTCGCGCCCCGCCATCGGGTGGCCGCCGACGAAGCGCGCGGCGCGCGGGTGGCCCGCCGCGCGCGCCACGATGGTGGACTTGACCGAGCCGAGATCGGTGACGGCGGCGTCGGCGCGCACGCGGTCGAGCACCGAGGGGAGCGCGTCGGCGATCGCGAAGGTGGGCATCGCGAGCACGACGAGGTCGGCGCGCTCGATCGCCCGCTCGGCCTCGGCCGACCCGGCGAGCAGCGCGCCGTCGACGAGCGAGAGCGCCGCGGGCGGAGGCTCGGCGCGATCGACGACGACGAGCCGCGCAGCCGCGCGCCGGTCGGCCAGCGCGCGCACGAGCGAGCCCCCCATCAGGCCGCAGCCGACGACGAGCACCTCGCCGAGCACGGGCGCGGCGAACGGCGCGGCGGCGGTGGCGCGGCTCACGCGCACGACGTCGGCCACGAACGCGAGCTCGCGCAGCCGCTCGACGTCCCCCTCGCGCACGCGACCGACGGCGCCGAGCACCGTCTGCGTCGCGCCGCTCGAGCGGTGCACCGCGAAGCCCGCGGCCGTCAGCTGCCCGGCGGCCTGCTCGACCGCCTGCTCGGGCGCACCGGGCTGCATCACGATGATCATCGGGTGCGCGCAGCGTACCAGACGCGCGCGCGCCCGCCGCCGTCGCTCACGCGCGCGGCCGCGTGGGCATCGCCGTCGGCCCCCGGTCGAAGAGGCGCACGCGCCGCAGCAGCAGATCGACGACGAGCAGCAGCAGCGCCGCCTCGACCGCGCGCGGCCAGAGCGGCTCGTCGTGCGCGATCGCCTCGCCCGCCGGCTCCCACGCCCAGGCGGCGTCGGGGTCGAGCCGACCGGACGCAGCCGCAGCCGCGCGCGCGAGCAGCGCGACGTCGGGCTCGAAGCGGGCGTACTCGCGCGGGTAGGGCTGGCTGACGTGCGCGAAGCTGACGCCCGAGGGCACCAGGCGCCCGTCGGCGCCGAGCCGCGCGTGATCGGCGCGCAGGCGGTACGCGCCGAAGCGGTCGAGCACGACGCGCGCCTCGTAGCGCCCCGGAGCCGTCTGGCGCAGCGGCACGACGCGCGACGCCCCCTTGGGCTCGGGTCCGGTGAGGGTGAGCCTCGACACGAGTCCGTCGTCGAAGCGGTCGTCGGCCGTGAAGGCGTCGACCGAGGCGCGCAGCTCGCCCCCCACGATCTCGGCGGCCATCGGCAGCTCGCGGTGGTGGCGCGCGCGCATGTGCTCGCGCACCAGCTGCCCCCAGAGCTGCGGCCACGCGGGCCAGGCGACGAGCTGCGACGCCCAGCGCGCCTTGACGTCGCTCGTCCAGGCGAGCGCCCAGCCGAGGCCGACGTGCCAGCGCGCGAGCACCGGGTCGCCGTGGTCGGCGTCGACGAGGATCGCCTGCGCGGGCGCGGGCTTGAGCGTCGTCTGCGTGTAGCCGCCGAGCAGCGGCGCGGTCTCGAGCGGCACGCCGCGCAGGAAGTCGGCGGGCTCGGCGACGCGGAGCGGAAACGGGTCGAGCCGCGCCTGGGTGCGGGTGACGAGCTCGGTCTCGCGCGTGAAGACGCGCGGCAGGCTGCTCGGGTCGGGCACCTTGTGGTACCTGCCGCCGCCGACGTCCTTGATCATGCCGAGCAGCTGGTCGTCGACCTCGGCGCCGAGCCCGACGGTCGTGACCGTGATCGACTCGGCCGCCATCGCCTGCACCAGCTCGCGCACCCCCTGGGTCGGCGAGCGCCCGTCGGTCAGGAGGATGACGTGCTTCTTGCGCGCCGCCGTGACGCTCATGTCCTGGTACGCGGCGTCGAGCGCGGGGAAGATCTCGGTGCCGCCGCCGGCGAGGATGCGCGCGACGTCCGCGTCGATGCGCCCTCGGTTGCGCGCGGGCTGCATCTTCACGTAGCGCGTCGGCTGCGCGTCGAACGCGATGATCTCGACGAGGTCGTCGGGCGAGAGCGTGTCGACCGTCGCGCGCGCGGCGGCCTTCGCCATCTCAAGCGGCAGGCCCGTCATCGAGCCGGAGCGATCGATGACGAGCGCGAGGGCGACCTCGGGGGTGTCCTTCTGGTGCTCGGCGTCCATGCGCACCGGCAGCAGCCGCTCCATCGTCGTGTGCTGCCAGCCCCCGGGGCCGTAGCCGTTGGGCCCGCCGGCGAAGAGCAGCCCGCCGCCGAGCTCGCGCAGGTAGCGCTCGACGAGCTCCTGCGCGCCGGCCGACACCTGCTCGGCGGGCACGTCGGAGAGGACGAGGAAGTCGTAGCGCTGCAGCTCCTCGATCGACGCGGGCATCGCCGCCGGACCGCGCAGATCGACGTCGAAGCCCTGGCGCTCGAGCCCCGACGCGAGCGGCGTCGCGCGCGCCGGCTCGCCGTCGACGTAGAGCACCGCGGGGCGCCCGGGCACGTCGAGGGTGACCACGAAGCGGTCGTTGTCGGCGTTGGCGTCGGCCTCGAGGGGCTCCAACGCGAGCGCGTAGGTCACCTCGCCCGCCACGCGCACGACCGAGCGGAAGACGACCTCGTTGGCGCCCGCCGCGAGGTCGAGCTGGCGCAGGCCGTCGAGCGCGTTGAGCGACTCGCCTTGCAGCAGCCGCGCGCGGGCGCGCGTCGGGCGCGTGGCCCACACGTCGGCGCGCAGCTCGAACGTGCGCCCCACCTCGACGTGCGCGGGCGCGGTGAGATCGCGCACGGCCACGTCCGACGGCATCGGGCGGCGGTAGGCGACCGTCGAGAGGTGGACGCCCGCGGCCGACGCCCGCTCGGCCTCGGCGAGCAGATCGCCGTCGGTCTCCATCCCGTCCGAGAAGAGCAGCGCGTGGCGCAGCCACCCGGGCGGGTAGAGCCCCTCGGCGAGGCGCAGCGCCGCCGCGAGGTCCGAGCCCGCGCC